>NZ_HG779753.1:0-3557 GCF_000582705.2 Microbacterium sp. C448 | reverse complement strand
TCGAGGGCGGCAACATCCCGGGCCCGGTCCCCCGCGGCGCCGAGATGGACGCTCTGATCGCCCTGGTCGAGGCGTCCGCCCGCGCCTGAGCCGGGCTCAGCCCGAGGGTGCCCGGTCCCCACCGCGAGGGTGCCCGTTTTCCGGCGCGAAGGTGCCCTTTTCATCCCGCGAGAGTGGCATTTTCATCCCGCGAGAGTGCCCATTTACCGGCGATAAGCGTCAGGACAGGCACCCTCAGGCGCAAAAACAGGCACCCTCGGGCGTTGGGACAGGCACCCTCGCGTGACGAAACGGGCACCCTCGGGCGTTGGAACGGGCACCCTCGCGTGGGTGGGGAATCGCTCAGACCTCGGTGATCTCCAGCTGCACGAGCAGGTCGGCCTGGATCGCCTCGCGCACCTCGTCGAGTAGTTCCTCGGGCACCCGTGAGTCCACGGTCAGCACCGACAGCTGCGCACCACGCTGGCTGCGCGCGACCTGCAGCCCCGCGATGTTGATGCCGGCATCACCGAACTTCTGACCATAGATCGCGACGATCCCCGGGCGATCGGTGTACAGCATGACGATGTGGTGCTGAGCGATCGGCACCTCGATCTCGTAGTCGTTGAACCCGACGATCTTCTCGACCATGCGGGTGCCCGACAGGGTGCCCGAGACCGTCAGCACGGTGCCATCCGCGAGCGTTCCGCGGAGCGTCGTGATGTTTCGGTAGTCCTCGCTGACCGGGTCGACGATCAGGCGCGTCTCGATGCCGCGCTGCTCGGCGAACAGGGGCGCGTTGACGTACGAGACGTTCTCGCTGACGATGCTGGTGAAGATCCCCTTGAGCGCCGCGAGCTTGTAGACGCTGACGTCGTATGCCGCGAGCTCGCCTCGCACCTCGATGTCGAGGTTCGTGAGCGCCGCGTGCGACATGCCGCTGAACACCTGGCCGAGCTTCTCGACGAGCGCGATGCCGGGCCGGACGAACGGATCGATCACGCCACCGGCCACGTTGACCGCATCCGGAACCAGGTCGCCCTCGAGGGCGAGCTTGACGGAGCGTGCGACCGAGACGCCGGCCTTCTCTTGCGCCTCGTCGGTCGAGGCACCCAGGTGCGGGGTGACGACGACGTTCGGCAGGGCGAGCAGCGGGGAGTTCTTCGGCGGCTCGTCGACGAAGACATCGAGACCCGCACCGGCGATGATGCCGGCCGAGAGCGCCCGGAACAGGGCGTCCTCGTCGATCAGTCCACCGCGCGCGACGTTCACGACGTACGCCGTGTCCTTCATCATCGCCAGCTCGGCGTCGCCGATCATGCCCGTGGTCTCGGGCGTCTTCGGCATGTGGATCGTGATGAAGTCGCTCGTGCGCAGCAGTTCTTCGAACGGCAGCAGCTCGACGTGCAACTGCTGGGCGCGCGCGGGGGTGACGTACGGGTCGTACGCGACGACGCGCATGTCGAACGCCTGCAGGCGGGCGGCGATCAGGGCACCGATGCGTCCGAGGCCGATGATGCCGACCGTCTTCTCGTACAGCTCGGTACCCGTGAAGCTGCTGCGCTTCCACTGCCCCTCGGCGAGCGACGCGTGCGCCGCCGGGATGTTTCGGGCAAGGCTCAGGATGTGTCCCACGGTCAGCTCCGCGGCTGACACGATGTTCGAGGTCGGCGCGTTGACAACCATGACACCGGCCGTGGTGGCGGCCTTGATGTCAACGTTGTCGAGCCCGACACCGGCCCGCGCCACGACCTTCAGCACGGGCGCTGCCGCGAGGGCCTCGGCGTCGATCTGCGTTGCCGAGCGCACCAGCACGGCGCTCGCGTCGGCGAGTGCGGCAAGCAACGCCGGGCGGTCGGTGCCGTCGACGTGGCGGATGTCGAACTCCGGACCGAGCGCGTCGATGGTGGCGGGCGAAAGTTCTTCGGCGAGCAGGACGACGGGCTTCGTCACGGTGTTCCTTCGTGTTGCGCTGTGTTGCGCGCTCGCACGCGGTGTTGTCTGCGCGCGGCGCATTGCGGTTCTGTGACCCCGTGCTCAGCGCGCGGGAGTCTTGTGGGCCGCGCCGCACGCCTGCGATACAACGGGGCGAGGCGAGAAAAAGCCTATCGGCTCCGGGCACGAGCCTCGTGCGCGTCACACGCGTCGTGGGCCGCGGTGACTAAGGCCGGAGACGAAGCGGATGCCTCAGCCGACCACCGCGGACGTGTTCAGGCTCGTGTACGAAATGACGTTGAGCCAGAAAACCGCGACGAGCCCGAGCCCCGCGAGAAGCACGAGTGCGTAGACCGCCACGCCCCTGCGGTAGCTGAGCGCGAACGAAACCGCGAAGGCGATCACGGGGAACAGGATCGCGAAGATCCAGATGAACCAGCCGAGCGCGTTGAGGGGGGCGAGCAGGATCGTCGTCGATATCGCGAGCCAGGCGGCGCCGGCATAGATCAGTCCGAAGAACCCACCGACGACCGCCAGAATCCAGGTCGGCGTCCTGCGCGTGCCGAGTGATGCATCCGTCATCGTGCCACCGCTCCGATCATGAGGAATGGCCAAGGGATGAGCAAAAGCACGCCGACACCGAGCCACAGCCAGCGCAGCCAGGGGCTCGACTTTCGCGTCGCGAACATCGTGGTCGCGAACCAGATGATGGGCGCCGCGGCGGCGAGCCACAGCGCTGCCTGATACGTCCCGCTCCCCACGAGCAACTGGTACCGGATCTGCAGGCGCAGGCCACCGACGAGCCAGCCGATCGCGAACAGCAGGTACACGCCACCGAGTACGCCGATCGAAACGAGTGCCGCGGTGCCGAGTCCCGCGGGCTCTGGCTCTTCGACACCCGAGGCGAAGTCTTCGGATGCTTCGGGCGCCGCTTCTTCGGCAGCTCTCGTCTCTGTCCGCGAGGTGCGTGCGGCAGTGCCGACGCCATTCGTATCAGCTGCGGGCTGGGGCGGAGGGGTGTGAGCCGCGGGCGCGCTGTGCGTCACGCTCCCGCTACCCCGGCCGACCGGCGTCCAGCCGTCGGGCAGTGATGCCGAATCGGAGGCGGCGTCATCCGTGGCGGCGTCATCCTCGGCGGCAGCATCCTTGGCGGCAGTGGTCCCCGTGTCGAGTGTCGGGTCGTCGTCGCCGTCCCAGCTCAGGGCTTCCTCGTCGCGTCGCGGCATGCCCCCAGAGTATCCCGCAGAATCCATCCCCCCGTGAACGGACCGGAACTATGCACCCGCGCCGGGGCCGCGGCGGCGGACCCGGGTTGAGACCCATGGCCAGAGCGCGACCCCGATCGCCACCAGCGCGAGCATGCCCGCGGCCACCCAGGGACCAACGGAGACAATCGGGGTGCTCTCGGACGCTTCGGGCCCGGGCGTCGCCAGCGAGTTCGGAGCCGTGCTCGCCCCATGCTTCGGGGACGGCGCGGGCGATGGGGTCATCGGCGCTACGGAATCCGCGGGGGTCCCCGAGGGGGCGGGCTCCGCACCGTCCTCCGCGGCATCGGGGGCGGTGTCGGCAGATGACGCGGCGTCCCCGGACGCGGAATCAGCGGGCGCCGCGGGTGCTGGGGCCGCGGGTGCCGGGGCCGCGGG
>NZ_HG779752.1:0-10780 GCF_000582705.2 Microbacterium sp. C448 | reverse complement strand
CGCCGTCATCGACGAGGACGGCAGAACGCGACATGTGTTCGCGGCGAAGGCGCCGAACGAGCGCTGGCTGGTGGACATCACGGAGCACAAGACCGCGGAAGGCAAGCTCTGCTGCTGCGCCATCAAAGACGTGTTCTCCGGCCGGATCGTGGGCTACTCGATCGACTCGAGAATGAAGTCCCGTCTGGCCGTCCAAGCGCTCGAGAACGCTGTCGCGATGCGCGGCGACGTCGCCGGCTGCACCGTCCACAGCGACAGAGGATCTCAATTTCGCAGCAGGAAATTCCTGCGCGCCCTGACCCGTCATCGCATGGTCGGATCGATGGGCAGAGTCGGCTCCAGCGGAGACAACGCGGCCATGGAATCGTTTTTCGCCCTGCTGCAGAAGAACGTCCTCGACCGCCGATCCTGGACCACCCGGGAACAGCTGCGCATCGCGATCGTGACCTGGATCCAACGGACCTACCACCGTCGACGCAGACAACGTCGACTCGGGACTTTGACGCCCATCGAGTTCGAGACCATCATGAACACGACCGCCGCACTGGCGGCGTGACTACAACCTGTCACCTATCCGTGCAGCAGTCCCCTTCCCAGGGTGTTCACACGAGCAGCTGGTGCTTCGCGAGCTCGCGGTAGAGCGGCGTTGAAGCGACCAGCTCGGAGTGCGTGCCCTGACCGACGACGCGACCCTGATCGAGCACGACGATCAGGTCGCTGTCGACGACCGTCGAGAGGCGGTGCGCGATGACGAGCAGGGTTCGGCCTGTCGCGACGGCGTCGATAGCGTCCCGCATCCGTTGCTCGTTGACGCCGTCGAGCGACGACGTCGATTCGTCCAGTAGCAGGATCGGGGGAGCGGACAGCAGGGCGCGGGCGATCGCGAGCCGTTGACGCTCACCGCCCGAGAGCATGACGCCATCCTCGCCCACGGGCGCCTGTAGCCCGAGCGGGCTGCGCTCGAGCACATCGCCGAGGTTCACGGCGCGTAGCACCGCTTCGCACTCGGCGTCGCTCGCGTCGGGCGAGGCCAGCCGCAGGTTGTCAGCGATCGTGCCGGCGAGCGTCGGGGCATCCTGTTCGACGTATCCGAAGCGAGCGCGCAACTCGTCGCGCGGAAGAGTGCGGATGTCTGCTCCGTCGAGCTCGATCGACCCCGCGGTGGGGTCGTAGAACCTCTCCAGCAAAGACAGGACGGTGCTCTTGCCGGCGCCGCTCGGCCCGACGAGGGCGACGCGTGCGCCATGAGGCACGTCGAACGAGATACCGCGGAGCACCTCGCGCGCGGCCTCCTGCTCGGCGTCGTGCTCGGCCCCGTTCTCGAACGCAGCGCTCTCCTGCGCGGGCTTCTCGAGGTGGACCTCTTCGAGCAGGGTGCGCGCGGCGGCGGCAGCGGCGGCACGGGCCGCTACGACGTCGTCGGGGTAGCGGAAGTGCACGTCGCGGAATGCCAACGCGGGGGCGGTTCCCGACCCGGAGGACGCCGATGCCGTGGCATCCGCAGACCGTACGCGCGCGGCGACCCCGGCCGCGAGAGTGGCGTCTTCCTGGTCTTCGGTCGGCAGGTCGAGCACCTCTTGGATGCGGCCGAGGGCACCGAGTGCCTGGTTCACGCTCGTGATCGCACCGAATGTCGAGCCCAGCGGGCCGATCAGCATGAAGAGGAAGATGATGAACGTCACGAGGCTGGCGATGCCGATCGCCCCGGATGCGACGCGGAAGCCCCCCACGCCGAGCACGACGAGCAGCGAAACCTGCAGCGCGATCCCCGCGATCGGCACGACGAGGGCCGAGACCTTGGCGATCCGCACTCCTACGCCGTACGCCTCCGTGGCGAGCGAGGATACCTGCGCGACCTCGCGCTCGGTCGCGCCCGAGGCGCGCACGGTGCGGATCGACCCGACGGCGCGCTCGACGCCCGAGGCGAGCTCGCCGACCTTGACCTGCTGTTCCGTGGAAGCGGTGCGGATGCGTCCGCTCAGCAGCACCACGACGGTGACCGAGACGCCGATCACGACGACGATCAGCCCGAGCAGAAGCGGGTCGATGATGGCCATCGCGATGAGGGCCCCGACGAAGATGAGCGCACTGCCGATGGCGTCTGCGAGGCCCTGCGTCAGTACCGCGTAGAGCAGGGTCGTATCGGTGCCGACTCGAGATACGAGATCGCCTGTGCGTCGTGCGTCAAACTCGCTGATCGGGAGGTGCAGGATGCGGGAGATCAGCTTGCGCCGGCTGGAGTAGACGACGGCCGTTCCCGTGCGCTGCAACAGGTAGTGCTGGTAGCCCGAGATGATCGACGAGACGATGACGAATCCGACCAGCAGCCAGACGAGCGCGCCGAGCGACACCTCGGTCTGCACGCGCTCGATGATCTGGCCGACCAAGAGCGGCTGCACCAGGGTCGCGCCCGCGCCGAGCACGCTCAGGATCGCGACGACGATCAGCACCTTCTTGTGCTCGAACAGGAAGGGGAGCAGCTGGCGCATCGTCGCGCGCGGGCCCTCGGGCTCGGAGCGGCGTCCGCGGCCGCGGCCACGGGTGCGGGTGGTGTCGGACATGGTTACCTCGTGTTGATTGCGCGGAAGGGGATGGGGGCGGAACGTCGAGGCTCGCGCTACCTTCGACCGTACTTCTTGTGCGGGACTCGGGCCTCCCTCCAACGACCGATATTGGCGCGAATGTCGGCGCCAATATGGGGTGGTGCGGTACTGTCGAGGCACCGTTCACACCAGCATGTCGTGAACCAGCTGTGCGGAGACAGGGTCGTCGCCGCCGAAGAACAGGAGGTCGGTCGTGGTTTCTGTCGCACCGGCGGTCGAGCCCGCGCCGGGTGGTCGCCCCGATCTCACTCAGCAGATCCGCGAGGCCATCCTGGGCGGTGAGTTCGCCCCTCATCAGCGTCTGATCGAGGCGGACATCAGCGAGCGATTCGTCGCAACGCGCGCGGCCGTTCGAACCGCTCTGCTCAACCTCACGGGCGAGGGGCTCGTCGAGCGACTGCCGAACCGCGGCGCACGCGTCCGCGCCATCAGCGTCGACGAAGCCGTCGAGATCGTCGAGGTGCGCATGGGGCTCGAGGCCCTCTGCGCGCGAAAAGCAGCCGAGCGGCTGTCCGACGACGAAGCCGACGAACTCCGCGACCTGCGCGACCGCATCCGCGAGGCCGTCGCGAGCGGCAACCTCGTCGAATACGCCCGCCTGAACCAGGACATGGACCGCCGCATCCGTGAGATCAGCGGTCACGAGACCGCGATGCAACTGCTCGAGCGCCTGCGTGCCCAGTCGGCGCGCCATCAGTTCCGGCTCGCGTTCCACCCGGGACGCGCCACCGAGTCCGCGCCCGAGCACATCGCGATCATCGAGGCTGTGCTGGCGCGCAACGCCGACGCGGCGGAGGCGGCGACCCGCAAGCACCTCGAGGGAATCGTCGCCGTGCTCCGCAGTATCGATTGAGCGGAACGACGAGAACGGCCCGGTCGATTTCCCGACCGGGCCGTTCTCGTTCTAGCGGGTAGGTGTTATCCGAAGGTCTCGGCCGTCGCGTAGCCCGCGCCGTTGTACTTCTGGACCGTGACACCCGAGATAGCGGGCTGTCCGTCCTCCGTCGTGTTGATGGACGCACCCTCGAGCATCAGCGGGGCCGTGAAGCCGTCGATCGTCCGCAGCTGCTCCATGAAGTTCTCACGGGTCGGCTCCGTCATCTTGGCGAACACCTGCTCGAGCGTCGCGCCGATCTGGTAGCTCCACACGCAGTGCGGGAACGCCGGGACATCCGGGTAGTCCGCGTACTCGGCGAGGTTCGACAGGAACGCCGCACCCTCTTCGCTCTCGGCGAAGGTCGGGGCGGACGCGGACTGCGCGAACGCGACGGTGTAGATGCCCGGGAAGGCCACGGCGTTTCCGGGGGTGAGGATCGCGCCCGGGCTCGACGTGTTCGAGGGCAGGAACCAGCTGGGCAGCCAGCCGAGCTCCTGCGTCTTCAGCAGCGACGAGATCACGAGCGGGGTGATGGACATCGCATTGAAGAACACGTCCGCGTCGGTGGCGGCGAGCTCGGTGAGCTGGGCGTTGACATCCGTGTCGGTGGCCTCGTAGGTCAGCTCGTCGACGATCTCGATGTTGTCGGCGCCCTCGATGGCCTCCTTGAAGCCCTCGACATAGCCCTCGCCGTAGTCGTCGTTCTGAGACAGGATGGCCACCTTGTGGTCTTCGCCCGAGGCCGCGAGCAGCTCACCGAAGGCCGCGCCCTCGTTCTGGTAGATCGGCACGAAGCCGAGCTGCCAGGGGCTCTCTTCCTGGTTGCTGAAGATCGGGTCGCCGGTCTGGATCAGCACCTGTGGCACCTCGTCCGCGATCGCCGCTTCGCGGTACGCGCGGTTCGTCGGTGTGCCGAGGCCCGACGTCATCAGGAAGGCGCTGCCCTCGAGCTGCTGGAAGTTCGCGAGCGCCTTCTGCGGGTCGTACGCGTCATCCAGGGCGTCGATCTCGACGGTGCGGGTCTTTCCGTCGCCGAACTCGACTCCGCCCTCGGCGTTCTTCGCGCCGAACCATGCCGTGATCCCGGCGACGGTGCAGGTGCCGGGGCCGGCTGTTGCGCCGCTCAGGGGTGTCGTGATGCCGAGCGTGATGCTCGTGTCGGTGATTCCGGGGCTGGCTTCGACCGGTCCATCGCTGGATCCGCCGCTATCTCCTCCGCGGGAACATCCGGCGGCCAGGACGGCGACGATGCCGATTCCTGCCACGACCGAGGTGATCCGCGCTTTTTTGCGCAGTGTGCTCATGTCACGTGCCTCTTTCTTCTGAGTGTGTGTTCTGTGGTGCGGGTGTGGTTGAGGTCGGTGTTGCGGCTGGTGCGGTAGGTGTGCCCGAAGCCGCAGACGCAGGCGCTGCCGGATCGCCGGGACGGTGACCGCCGCGTCGACGGCGCCAGAGGCGGGGGAGTGAGACGAGCCCGCCGGGCAGGATGAAGAGGATCAGCAGCAGGAGCGCCCCCTGAAGGGCGGCGGTCAGGTTCGGATCGATCAGGTTCGTCAGCTGCGGTCCGAGCACGTAGTACGCGCCCCCCAGAAGCGACCCGATGATGCTTCCCGCTCCGCCGATGACCATCGAGGCGAGCAGCGTGATGGAGTGTCCGAAGCTCATCGTCTCGGGGGACGTGTACTGCACGACGACCATGTAGAGGAAGCCCGCGACACCGCCGATCAGCGACGCGATGGTGAACGCGAGCACCTTGTACCGGTAGGGCGAGATGCCCATCGACGACGCCACCGCTTCATTGCTCTTCACGATTCCGAAGGCGCGGCCGTACTTGCCACGCACGAGGTTGCGAGTCAGGAGGAATGTGGCCGCACCGATCACGATGACGATGTAGAGCTGCCACTGGTCATCGAACAGGCCGGTCCATTCGGGAGCATCCGAGAATCGCGCGGATGTTCCCTGCGACCCGCCGGTGAACTCCGAAAGCCTCTTGGCGAGCGGTACGCCGACGATCGGCAGAGCGATCGTGACCATCGCGATGGCCAGCCCGCCCAGACGCGCCGCCGCCAGAGCGACAAGCAGACCCGCGATACCGGGAATGAGGATGGCGAGCGCGAACGTCAGGATGATGTTCCAGTCGTTGTTCACACCCCACGCGGTGACGTACGCACCGACGCCGACGAAGAAGATCTGGCCGAGCGACACCTGCCCCGTGTAGCCCATGACGACGTTCAGCCCGAGCACCGCGACCGCGAAGACGCCGATGCGGGCGACCGTCTGGTTGGCGAACTCCGGCAGGATCAGCGGAGCGACCGCGAGGATGACGACGACGAGCAGGATGCCGCCCCACCGCACCCACGTTTTGTTCTTGAGACTCGCTGCCTGCGCCATCACACTCGCACCACATCTTTCCGGCCGAACAGGCCCTGGGGGCGGACGATCAGGACGACGAAGATCAGGATGAACGGCACCGCGATCTTCAGGTCGTATCCGATGAACGGCACATAGACGGCCGCGAGGTTCTCGAGGATGCCGATCGCCCACGCGGCGATCACGACACCGATCGGGCTCGACATGCCGCCGAGGATGACGGCCGCGAGAGCGTAGACCAGCGCCGTGTCCATCATTCCGGGGGTGAGGGTCAGCTGCGGTGCGATGAGCGCGCCGGCCACCGCGCCGAGCACGGCCGCGAGACCCCAGCCGGTCATGAGGAGCCGGCCGACGGGCAGGCCCGAGAACGACGCCGACTGCGGATTGCTCGCAACGGCACGCAGCGCCAGTCCGAGCTTCGTACGCAGGAACAGCAGCTGCAGAAGGAGCATGATGCCGACGATGACGAGTGTCGTGCCGATCGAGCGCACACTCACGACGGCGCCGAGCACGCTGATGCTGTCGAGGGGGAAGAGCGAGGGGAACTGGAGGTTGTTGTAGCTCCAGATCCAGCCGCAGATGCCGGTGATGAGGGTGAGCAGACCCACCGTGACGACGATCGCGGTGTCGGGCTCACCACCCTCGAAGCGGCGCATGACGAACCGTTCGATGAGCGCCCCGAGGGCGAACGACAGGATGACCGAGATGATGATCGCGACGATCAGCGGCAGTCCGAGCTGCAGGAACGCATAGGCCAGGTAGGCCGACAGCACGGCCATCCCGCCCTGTGCGAAGTTGATCAATCCGGTCGCCTGGTTGACGAGCACGATTGCCAGCGCGAGCGCCGCATAGATCGAGCCGACCGACAGGCCGTCGATGACGAGTTGGACGAAGGTACCCATCGCTCACCCTCCCAGGTAGGCGCGGCGGATCTCGTCCATGCCCTTGAGCTCGGCCGAGGTTCCGGTGAGGACGTTCCTGCCGGTCTCGAGCACGGTGGCCGAGTCGACGAGGCTGAATGCGAGGTTGGCGTTCTGCTCGACGACGAGCATCGCGATGCCGGATTCACGGCGGAGGCGCCCGATCGCGTCGTAGACGTTGCGAGCGGTGCTCGGGGCGAGCCCCAGAGATGCCTCATCGAGGAGCAGCAGTCGCGGCCGAGCCATGAACGCCCGCCCGACGGCGAGCATCTGCTGCTCACCGCCCGAGAGCGCCGCGGCGTGCGAACCGATGCGATCCTTCAACTGCGGAAACAGATCCAGGCAGTAGTCGATGTCTTCCGAGATCGCCTTCCGGTCCTTCCGCAGGTAGGAACCGACGCGCAGGTTGTCGCGGACCGAGAGCTGCCCGAGCGTGCCGCGCCCCTCCGGAACATGTGCGATCCCGAGTGCTGCGACCTGGTCGGGGCGCATGCCACTGATGTCGCGCCCGTCGAATCGGATGGTGCCGCCCGTGCGGACGACCCCGGTGATCGCGCGGAGCGTCGTGGTCTTGCCCGCGCCGTTGGCGCCCAGGATCCCGACGGCGCCGCCGTCGGGCACGCTGAGCGAGACGCCCTCCAACACCTGGACGGACCCGTATGACGCCGTGACGTCGACAAGCTCAAGCAGCGTCATCCGCGGGCTCCTTTCCGATGTAGGCCTCGATGACCCGGGGGTCCGACTGCGCCTCGGCCGCCGTGCCCTCCATGAGCTTGCGGCCGTGGTCGAGGACGACGACGCGATCGGTCAGCGCCGAGATCAGACCCATGTGGTGCTCGACGATGATGACCGTGATGTCCTCTTCGTCGCGCAGGCGCCGGATCGTGGCGATGAACTGCTCGACCTCGCCGTGGGAGAGGCCCGCAGCCGGCTCGTCGAGGAGCAGGAGCCGCGGACGAGAGATCAGTGCCCGGCAGAGCTCGACGCCCTTGTGGAGGCCGTGCGACAACTCGTCCGCGGGAAGATCCGCGGCCCAGCCGAGTCCGTTCCGCTCGAGCAGGCCACGTGCCTCGGTGCGGAGGTCCCGCTCCGCCCGAGGTGTGGGAGGAAGCCGCAGCGACCATGCGGCGGGGCCACCCGGGAGGCGTGAGTGGCCACCGAGCAGCACATTCTCGAGAACGCTCGAGTGCAACTGAAGGGCCGGGTGCTGGAACGTGCGTGCGAGACCGAGTGCCGCGAGGCTCGACGGCCGGGTGCCGAGGATCTCAGTGTCGTCGATCTTGATCGAGCCGGACGTGGGTCGGTAGTGCCCGCTGATGCAGTTGAACAGCGATGTCTTTCCGGCACCGTTCGGGCCCACCAGTCCGAAGATCTGGCCGGGCTCCACGGTGAACCCGACGTCTTCGAGCACGCGGACGCCGCCGAAGCGCAGATTCACCTCATTCAAGGTCAGCTGAGCCGCCATAGCTACCGTCCTTGTCGTCGCACCATTGCATTCGGGTCGGGTGAGATCCCGCTTCAGGGACCTTACGGATGCGTCTGTGGATTGTCAACGATCTTGGTGTGAGTCCTGCATCCTGTGTCGTGATCGTGATTCTTTCCGACGGAATCCGTGTGGCGCGTGCTGATTTCTGTTGAACGGAAACGGCGGACGACTTCACCGTGACGTCGTGTCAGCATGAGTTTCCCGCTCCCCACAGGAAGGTCGATGATGACATCCGAATCCCTCGCCCAGGCGATCACCCGCGCCGGCGGCGCCGTCGAACTGCTGCGCAACCAGAACTGGCCCGCGTTCACGTTCCCCGTCGCTCCCGAGTTCACCAACTGGCGCGACGAGCAGCGCGCGTGGAACACGACCGTCGCCCTCATGGACCAGTCGCACCACATGACGCAGCTCTTCCTCGGCGGAACCGACCTGATTCCGCTGCTGGAGTCGATCTCGCCCAACACGTTCGCCACTTTCCGGCCGGGCATCGCGAAGCAGCTCATCTCGGTCAACCAGGACGGCTACCTGATCGGCGACGGCATCCTGTTCTACAACTCCGAAGACCGCGAGGGACTGGTGCTGATCGGGCACCACCTGCTGATCGACTGGGTGCGCTTCAACGTCGAAAAGGCTGAGGCCGCGGGCAAGGACGTGCATCACCGGCTCGAGGGCAACTCGCACATGCGTCAGGGCCCGCCGACCTTCTATCGGTATGAACTGCAGGGGCCCGCAGCCAACGAGGTCATGGAGAAGCTGTTCGGCGGTCCGGTGCCCGAGGTGAAGTTCTTCCATATCGGCGACTTCACGATCGCCGGCCGCGCCGTCAAGGGCCTGCGCCACGGCATGGCGGGGCAGCCCGGATTCGAGTTCTTCGGGCCGTGGGCCGATAACGAGGTCGTGTTGGGCGCGATCCTCGAGGCGGGCGCCGAGTTCGACATCCGGCGGGTCGGAGCGAAGGCGTACTCGGCGACGCCGCTCGAGTCCGGTTGGGTTCCGACGCCGTTCCCGGCCATCTTCGACGACGACCTGGCCGAGTACCGCGAGTGGTTGCCCGCGGATCGAGCAGGATCGATCGCGGGGTCGCTCTTCTCGGACGACATCCACGACTACTACATGACGCCGTACGACCTGGGCCTCGGTCGCTCGGTGCGCTTCGACCACGACTTCCACGGCCGCGCCGCGCTCGAGCGCCACAAGGAGAACCAGACGCGACACAAGGTCACGCTGCTCTGGAACGCCGAAGACGTCGCGGATGTCGTCCGCTCGCAGGTTGAGCCGGGGATTCCCGCGAAGTTCCTCGACTTCCCGAAGGCGCGCTACGGCCTGTACCAGATGGACACCGTGCTGCTCGAGGGAAAGCCGGTCGGCATCTCGACCGACGCCGGGTACGTCGCCTACGACCAGCTCTACATGTCGCTCGCCACACTCGACGTCGACATCGCCGACGGATCGGTCGTCGAGGTCGTCTGGGGCGAAGACCCGATCTCGCAGAAGCACTCGGTCGATGCCGTCCACCGCCAGGTGCGGATTCGCGCGACCGTTGCCCCGGCGCCCTTCCACGACTGGGCTCGCACCGTGTACCGCGCGAACGGCTGACGCCCGAGATCCCACGCGAACGTGGGTTGCGCGATCCGTCGACTAACATGGCGCCCGACCACCCATGGTGGCCGCGTGGGCGGCGCCGCGGGATGCGTCGAGGAGGATGCCATGGCTCGCGGATCCGCGGGGGAGTCGGTGCTGCACAAGCACCTGCGCATCCTGGAGTCGTTCGACGCGTGGCATCCGTTTCTCACCCTGACCGAGATCGCGGATGCCACGGGGCTCGCGCCGTCGAGCGCACACCGATTGATCGCCGAGCTCGAACGCGAGGGTCTGCTCGAGCGGCAGCCCGATCGCACGTATCGCCTCGGCGTGCGGTTGTGGGAGTTCGCGAGTCGGACGCCGGGCGCGGTCGGTCTGCGAGAGATCGCTCGGCCGTGGCTCGGTGCGGTGCACGAGCGCGTCCGCCAGCACGTGCAGCTCGGGGTTCGCGCGGGTCGTGATGTGCTGTTCATCGAGCGGATGTCGGCGCAGGACGCCGTGCTGAACGCGACCCTGATCGGCGGGCGCATCCCGCTGTTCGCCTCATCCAGCGGGCTCGTCCTCGCCGCGTACGGTGATCCTTCGGTCGTCGAGGACGTGATCCTCGGTGGTCTGCGTGCGTACACGGATCGGACGATCGTCGATCCGGACGAGCTCCGCCGTGAGGTCCGTCGTGTGCGAGCAGACGGGTACGCGGTCAGCGCGGGGCACATTCATGCCGAATCGACCGGGATCGCCGTGCCCGTGACGGGTCCGGACGGCTCGGTGTATGCGGCGCTCGGCGTGGTCGTGCCGAACGATGGCGCGTCGCCGCAGTCCCTGATCGACCTACTGCGCCGCGCCGCGGTGGGCGTTTCGCACGACCTCGCGCAGGCCTACCTTCCGGACGAGGGCGACGGATCCCGAGGCATCCGCTCTCTCGTGGGTTCGTCGCGACGCTCGA
>NZ_HG779751.1:0-536 GCF_000582705.2 Microbacterium sp. C448 | reverse complement strand
ACCCGCACGATCCGCCCGCCCCGCCGCGGGTGTCGTGATGGGCAACGTGACGCCGCGGGTGTCGTGACGCGCGGGTATCGTGACGGGTGTCATGACGAGAATCGCGATCATCGGACTGGGCGAAGCCGGCCGTCTCTACGCGGCGGGGCTTGCCGGGGCCGGCGCCGAGGTGCGCGGCTTCGACCCGTACCAGGACACGCGTACGACGCCGGGCCCCGTGGTCGACCAGCGCGACGAGCTGTCCGAATCGATCAACGGGGCGGATCTCGTCCTGAGCCTCGTCGGCGCGTCAGCAGCCGTCGAGGTTGCAACCGAGACGCTCCCGCTCCTGGGCGCACAGACGATCTACGCCGACCTCAACACCACCGCGCCGGAGATCAAGCAGCAGATCGCACTGCGGGCGGAGCGCTCCGGGGTGCTTATGGCCGATGTGGCCGTACTCGCACCCGTGCCCCGCGACGGCCACCGCACCGCGCTTCTCGCAAGCGGCGGTGGCGCCGAAGGCTTTGTGGCTCTCATGGAGCCGTTCGGGATGT
>NZ_HG779750.1:0-6718 GCF_000582705.2 Microbacterium sp. C448 | reverse complement strand
CCCTGTCGCTCTGGTACGCCGAAGACCTCGACGAGGTGCTGGCTACCTCACTGGTGCTCGACGTGCGCCGCGACGACGAGTGGGTCACCGGCCATGTTCCCGGTGCGCTGCACATTCCGCACACCGAACTGCGCGAGCGCATCGACGAGGTGCGGGAGCGTGCGGCCGGCCGCCCGGTGCGCGTGATCTGCGCCTCGGGCGTGCGTTCCGCGATCGCCCACCGCGTCGTGACGCAGGCGGGTCTGGACTCGGCATCGCTGTCGGGAGGCATCCTCACGCTCCGGGCGTCGCTCGGCTCACGTGCTCGCGACGTCCTCGTCGTCGACGCAGCCGTTCGCTGACCGCAACATCTCCAGGAGACAGACCATGTGCTACCAAGTGGCGTGCAAGAAGTGCGGCAAGGCGAGCTGGGCAGGATGTGGTCAGCACGTAGATCAGGTGATGCGCGGCATCCCGCGCTCGCAGCGGTGCGAGGGCCACGCGAAGGAGCCGTCGACCGGATTCTTCGCGCGATTCTTCGCCCGCTGAGCTCGCCTCAGGCGAGCGTGAGGAAGAGCTTCTCGAGCTCGTCCGGCGTCATCGACTCGTCCTCGGGGTCGGCGATGCAGGTGCGCATGGCCGATGCGACGATCGCGTAACCCGCGCGGTCGAGGGCTTTCGACACCGCCGCCAGCTGGATGACGACGTCGCGGCATTCCGCGCCGGACTCCACGGCGTTCACGACGGCCGCGAGCTGACCCTGCGCTCGGCGCAGGCGATTGACGATCTTGCGTTGCTGCGCGATCAGCTCGGCCTCGCGGTCGTCCGTGGTTTCGGATGTCGCGGTCTCGTTCACGGTGGGCCTCCTGGTACCGCACGCCGACGGCGTCGCGGGTTACACGCCATTATTCCACGAAAAGCGGATACCCCGCCGGGTATCGCACACAGCTCCGAGGACTACAGTTGCCCCTTGTGATTCGAGCCAGCATCCCGAGCCCCGACCCCGTCTTCGCCCAGTTCTCGCTCGGGCCGCTGACGATCCACACGTACGCGCTGTGCATCATCGCGGGCATCATCGCCGCGGTGCTCATCACGCAGCGACGCCTCGGCAGTCGCGGGGCGGAGCCGGGGACTGTTCTCGACGTCATCATCTGGGCGGTGCCGCTCGGCATCGTCGGCGCGCGGTTCTACCACGTGTTCACCCACGTCGGGGATTACTTCTACCCCGGCGCGAACATCTGGGCGATCTTCGCGATCTGGGATGGCGGCAACGCGCTGTATGGCTCGCTGCTCGGCGGAGCGGTGGGTGCATGGATCGGATGTCGCATCGCGGGCATTCGGCTGTGGTCGTTCGCCGACGCACTCGCCCCGGCCATGCTGGTGGCGCAGGCGATCGGGCGCCTCGGCAACTGGTTCAATCACGAGCTCTTCGGTCTGCCCACCACCCTGCCGTGGGGGCTGGAGATCGAATCGACGAACCCGAAATTCCCCGAGGGTCTCGCCGAGGGGACGCTGTTCCATCCACTGTTCCTGTACGAGATGATCTGGAACCTCGTCGGGGTTGCGATCATCCTGCTGCTCGAACGCCGCATCGCGCTGCGCTGGGGCAAGGCGTTCGCGGTATACCTCATCTGGTATGGCCTGGGTCGGAGCTGGCTCGAGGCGATCCGCATCGATCCGACCAGCGATGGTCTGTTCGGAATCCCGGCCAATGTCTGGGCGTCGTTCGTGGCGATCGGTCTCGGCGTCGCGCTGTTCGTGATCCAGAGCGTCCGTCACCCGGAGCCGGAGACGAGCATCTTCCGCGATGGGGTCGGTCCGAAGGCCGCACAGCCCGCCTGATCTGACCTTTACGCAAAACGGATGCTTGACGCATCCGCAGTACTCAGTGTTACTATCTACCAGTACCTAGTGTCACTGAGTAATGAGGCGATTCCGGATGGGTAAACAAGCGACCGAGATGCTCAAGGGCGTGCTGGAGGGCATCGTGCTGGCGATCCTCGCGACGCAGTCCGCGTACGGCTACGAGATCACGGCCCGGCTGCGTGACGAGGGCTTTGCAGACATCGCCGAGGGCACGATCTACGCCCTGCTGATCCGTATCGAGCAGCGGGGGCTCGTCGATGTCGAGAAGGTCCCGTCGGAGAAGGGTCCCCCGCGCAAGGTTTATTCGCTGAACGCTCAGGGCCGCGACTACCTCGACGAATTCTGGGGAACGTGGGGCTTTCTCACCACGCGGCTTGAACAGCTCCGCACCGCATCAACCGAGACCGAAGGGAACTGACATGTGGATCGAGAAATTGACCGGCGACCTCGCCGACAAGAAGCACTACCGCGAATACAAGGCGCGGGTGAAGGCTCTGCCCGAGCCGTACCGTGAGGCTGCCGGGGGCCTCGAGCGCTACCTGATGTACCTCGGCCCGAGCGACGACGGCAAGAGCCTGATCGCGATGTTGACGGACCTGGCCGAACTCTTCGAACAGGCAGTCGCCGACGAAACACCCGTGCGCGACCTGGTCGGCAGCGACCCGGTCGAGTTCGCAGAGACGTTCATGCAGAACTACGGCGGGGGCAGTTGGATCCGCAAAGAACGCGCGCGCCTCGAGAAGACCATCGATCGCGCCGTCGAGGAAGAGGGGCGCTGAGCATGTCCGCCGCGGCCATCGCTGTGCGCGGGATCGAGAAGTCCTTCGCGGATGTCTCGGTGCTGCGCGGCGTCGACCTCGACGTGCAGGCTGGGAGCATCTTCGCCCTGCTCGGATCGAACGGCGCGGACAAGACGACGCTCGTGCGGATACTGTCGACACTGCTGAAGGCGGACGCGGGCACGGCATCCGTCGCCGGGTTCGACGTGGCCGCGGCTCCCGCCGACGTGCGCGAGTCGATCAGCCTGACGGGACAGTTCGCCGCGGTCGATGAGGTGTTGACCGGGCGCGAGAACCTCGTGCTCGTCGCGAAGCTGCGGCATCTGCAGGATCCGGGCGCGATCGCCGACCGCCTGCTCGCGCAGTTTTCGCTCGTCGAGGCTGGCGGTCGCCGAGCCGGTACGTACTCGGGCGGTATGCGCCGACGCCTCGACATCGCGATGAGCCTGATCGGCGATCCGCCGGTCATCTTCCTCGACGAGCCCACGACGGGCCTCGACCCGCAGGCTCGTCTCGAGGTGTGGCGCGCGATCACCGACCTCGCCCGGGGTGGCACGACCGTCCTGCTGACCACGCAGTACCTCGACGAGGCCGAGCAACTCGCCGACCGCATCGCGATCCTGCACCGCGGCACGATCATCCAGAGCGGCACGCTCGCCGAGCTCAAGAAACTTCTGCCCCCGGCGAAGGTCGAGTACGTCGAGAAGCAACCGTCGCTCGAGGATGTCTTCCTCGCCCTGATCGGCGAGACCGAACCACCCGAACGATCCGGAGCATCCGAAGGAGAGCCGTCATGAGCGCCCACGTTCTCGCCGACACGAGCGTCCTCACGGGGCGGTCGCTGCGACACATCCTTCGCAGCCCCGACACGATAATCACGACCGCCGTCACCCCGATCGCGCTCATGCTGCTGTTCGTCTTCGTGCTCGGCGGTGCGATCAACACAGGCTCGGGGGAGTCGTACGTCAACTACCTCCTCCCCGGCATCCTGCTGATCACGATCGCGTCCGGAGTCGCGTACACCGCGTATCGGCTGTTCCTCGACATGCAGGGCGGCATCTTCGAACGCTTCCAGTCGATGCCGGCCAGCCGGTCGTCGGCGAGATCTGGGTCGCTCTGGCGTGGCTCGCGGGCATCCTGGTCGTCGCCTACGGCTTCGCGATCGTGATCTATCGGCGCAAGGTCCGCTGAGTGGCAGCGTAGGGTGTGACGTCACCGGAAGGCGGACGCCGATGATCGCGCGATTCGAAGAGCTCGACTGGCAAGAGACGCGGATGGGGGAGTTGAACCTCCGCCGCCGTACCGACAGCCAGTCCGGCGAACTCATCTACGAGGTCAAGCTCGGCGATGAATATCTCATGTCGAGTCTGTTCACTGTCGCGGAAGAAGAGCTGGCACGGCTCGGCCTCGCGGCGACCGACGGCGGCTCGCTTGCGGTCTTGGTTGGAGGCCTCGGCCTCGGATACACCGCGGTGACAGCGCTCGAGGACAACCGTGTCGCCCGCCTCGATGTGATCGACGCCCTCCCGGCCGTGATCGGATGGCACGAGCGGCATCTGCTGCCCGTTTCGACGAAGCTCGTGGATGACCCGCGCACGACGCTCGTCCACGACGACTTCTTCGCGGTGATGCGTCGCGCCGCCGCTCCAGACGAGGCGCCGTACGACGTCATCCTGCTCGACGTCGACCACTCGCCCCGCCATAACCTCGACCCGAGTCACGCCGATCTGTATACCGCCGCGGGACTCGAGCGTCTCGCCGCTCATCTCGCCGATCGCGGGACCTTCGCCCTGTGGTCGGACGATCCGCCCGACGCCGACTTTATGACGGTGCTCGCCTCGGTTTTCGACGAAGCCCGAGCCCACGAGGTGGCGTTCGAGAACCGCCTGACCGGTGGTAGCTCGTCGAACACGGTGTACGTCGCGCGGCGCCGGTCACTCTGACGCGTCGGACGCGCACGGCAGAATGGGTCGGGATGGACGACCAGCTGATCGACGAACTCCGGATGCTGCGGACCCGGGCGTACGGTCCGGAGCCCGACATCCAACACGACCCGTCCGCCCTGGCCCGCTTGCAAGACCTCGAGCGCCTCGCTCGCGGACCCGAGGTCGAACAGCTGCCGCCGAAGCCGCCGCTGCCCGTGCAGACCGAGCCTGTCGTTGACGTCGAGCCGCTCGTCTCGGCGGAGCCGTCCCCCGACGAGGTCGCGGATGACTCCCTCGCGTCGGAGCCGCCAGCCGGGCGCGCCGCGAAGTGGTCCAAGAAGCGCATCGCCATCGCCTGGCTCGCGTCGCTGGCCGTGGCGATCCTGGTAACCGCGACCGTCACCGGATTCGTGTCGCGACGTATCCAAGCGGATCCGCGCGAGGTCGCCGTGCTGGGAGTTGACGCGTTCGCCGAGTGGCCTGGAGCGTTCTCCAACTACTACGTCGCGCAAGACGGATCAGAAGAGAGATCCGACGTGCCGGAAGGGGGCAAGGCTTTTCAGACCTTCCACGGACTGGCCCTGTTCAGCATGCCGAGTGGGCCATTCAGCTACGGGATCGGGCAAACCTGTTTGATGGTCGTGGCGTCAACGAACATCGACAGCGAGTCCAGCTCCCTTGAGGGGCCGTTCTTCAACGGGTGCACGGCGGGCGACTTCGCGGCGACCATCGAAATCGTCGTCACCGAGGACTATCAGGGCCTCCCCGACGAACTCCTCCAGGTCTTTCCCAAAGGCACCGGCCTGCAGTTTGTCCTCGAGGGCGACGAGGTCGTCGTCCTGAGCGACCAGGACTGAACGCTTAGGCCTTCGGCGGCGGGTGATGCGGGATCGGCCGTGGCGGCCGCGCACGCTCGGAGTTGATGATGGGCCCTGTGCGCGGCGTCGCCCCCGACGCGCCCCCGTCGCGGATCCTGATTCGGCGGCCACTGATCGTGACGACACGCAAACGAATAACGTACGGCTTGCCGCCCGAGTTCACCGACGCGAGTCGCAGAACACCGGATGCCTCGATCTCGGCATCAGTCGCCGCGTCAACGTCCGTCTCCAGGCGCGCAGCGGTACCGCGAGCGACGACACTCCAGCGGTGATCGTCGCCCTCTCCGTCGATCTCGATCGCGGTCTCGGGGTGTTCGGCGATGACGCTGAGCTTGGACCCCTCGGCGGAGCGGGCGTACAGCGCGCCGTCGTGGGCGAGGACGTTGAGGGGAAAGACATCCGGCTTCCCGTCCGCGCCGGTCACAGCAAGTCGCCCGATCGCGGGGTCGGCGAGTAGTCGCCAGCATTCCGCGGGGCTCAATCGTTGGAAGGCGTGTGCTCCCGACGCCCCGGGCCCAGCACTTGATCGAGTCATCGCACGTGCCTCCGTTCGATCACTTCGATTCAACTCCGTTGACCCGCGCACCGCTAGGGGTCAACCCTCTGAACGAGAAAGTCGAGCGCGGCTAAGGTCATGGCTCATGACGGATGAATCGCGTGTACCCGTGTCTCTCTCGCTCGACGCCTGGCTGGATCGCCTTTCGCAGCGCGGTGGTGAGCCGGGCGGTGGGGCGGCCTCGGGTGTGATGATGGCGATCGGAGCCGCGCTGCTGCACATGGTCGCGGCGTACACCCCCGACGACGAACGAGCGCAGCAGAGCGGCCAGCGCTCGATCGAGTTGCGCATTGAGGCGCTGCAGGCGGCGGAGGATGACGGGGTGCGCTCGGCCGCCCTGGGCGCTGCGCTCGCGGCCGAGTCCTCCCCGGAGCGGGACGAGCGCATCGTGGCGACGGGCACGGCCGGCGCCGAGTCATCCGCGACTCTGGTCGGGATCGGCGCCGCGCTCGCCGCTGGACTGCGGGTGCTCGCCGATCGCGGCAACCCGCACCTGATCGCGGATGTCGCGGTCGCGGCAGAGGCGATCGGCGCGGGCCTCGGCGGCGCGCTGACGAACCTGCGCGCGTGCCTCGCGCTTGCCCGCAAGCACCTGCCCGCGGGGGCAGGGTTGTCTGGCGATTTCGACCGTCCGCTCGCAGAGGGCTCCGCGGCGCGAGCCGACGTTGCGCTACTCGCACAGGCGGTCGAAGAGCGCTGAGGCTCGGCTGCTCCCTTCGACAGGCTCAGGGAGCG
>NZ_HG779749.1:0-3217 GCF_000582705.2 Microbacterium sp. C448 | reverse complement strand
CCGTGCTGTACACGGCCGTCGAGGGGCTGCGCGCGCTTGCCGTGTTGCTCTCGCCGGTCACTCCCGAATCCACCGAGAAGCTCTGGATCGCGCTCGGCGCGGCCGAGAGCCTCGGGCGTCTGCGCGATCAGCCGATCCGCGAGGCCGGAGCCTGGGGCATCCTCCGTCCGGGCACGAGTGTCAACGGCCTGGCCCCGCTGTTCCCGCGCGTCGAGCAGAGCGTGTGAGCGACCCGTCACAGTACGTGCGTGAGCGCACGCAGGAGGGGCGGAAAGACATCCGCTATCCGGATGCTCCCGAACCTCTCGCCGTCGCGGTGTACGACAACCACTGTCATCTCGAGATCGCGGACGGCGAGACGGGGCTGACCCTCGACGAACAGCTCGAGCGCGCCGGCGAGGTCGGCGTGATCGGTGTCGTGCAGGCCGGGGGCGACATCGAGTCGAGCCGGTGGTCGGCGTGGGCCGCGGAGTCACACCCGCGCGTGCTCGCAGCCGTCGCGATCCACCCGAACGAGGCGCCGGCCTACGCGGTCGCCGGTCGGCTCGACGAAGCGATCGCCGTCATCGACGAGCTCGCGGCCCAGCCGCGCGTGCGCGCCATCGGTGAGACGGGCCTGGACTTCTTCCGCACCGAAGAGGCGGGCCTGCCCGCGCAGTTCGAGAGCTTCGAGGCGCACATCGCGCTCGCGAAGAAGCACGACATCGCGATGCAGATCCACGATCGCGACGCCCACGACGCCGTCCTCGAGACGCTCGAGCGGGTCGGCGCGCCCGACCGCACGGTGTTCCACTGCTTCTCGGGCGACGACGCCATGGCGCGCATCGCCGCGGACCGCGGGTACTATCTCTCGTTCGCGGGCAACGTCACGTTCAAGAACGCGCAGAACCTGCGTGACGCGCTCGCGGTCACCCCGCGCGAGCGGATCCTAGTCGAAACGGATGCCCCGTTCCTGACCCCCGTGCCGCATCGGGGCCGCCCGAACGCGCCGTACCTGATCCCGGTCACCGTTCGGTTCATGGCTGCCGAGCTGGGGGTTGAGATCGACGAGCTGTGCACCCAGGTCGCCGACAACACGCTCGCCGCCTACGGCCCCTTCACCCCGTAACCAACCGGGGCTCCGCTGTCGCAGATCGACCTATCCGACCCGGCGGAGGGTCGATGAGTGACAGCGGAGCGGGGCGGCACTCCCCTCAGCGGGCGCGGGCGGCCTTCGCGGCCGCGCGGTCGTCGGCCGCCGCGGTGAACAGCGTCTCGGTCTGCTCGAGCTCCATGCCCTTGGTCTCGGGGATGCGCAGCAGCACGTAGAAGAACGACAGGGCCGCAAACACCGCGTAAATCAGGTACGTGAGCGGTAGCGACCATCCGGACATCGCCGGGAAGCTCACGGTGATGAGGAAGTTGGCGATCCACTGCGCACCCGCCGCCACGCCGAGGGCCTTGCCGCGAATGCGGCTCGGGAAGATCTCACCGAGGAGCACCCACACGAGCGGGCCCCACGAAGCACCGAACCCGATCACGAAGAGGTTCGCGGCGACCAGCGCGATCGGCCCCCACGCGCCGGGAAGCGATACCTCTCCATCGACCGTCTCGGCGAAGGCGAACGCGAGGGCCATGGTGCCGAGCGAGACCGCCATCATCACCGACCCGGTCAGCAGGATCGGCTTGCGACCGACGCGGTCGACCAGCACGATCGCCACGATCGTCACCGCCACGTTGGTGACGGAGGTGATCACGCCGATCAGCAGCGAGTTCTGCTCGGTGAAGCCCACGGCCAACCACAGTGTCGTCGAGTAGTAGAAGATCACGTTGATGCCGACGAACTGCTGGAACACCGACAGGATGATGCCGGTCCAGACGATCGGCTGAAGGCCGAGCGCCTTGCCGCGGAGCGAGACGCCCCGAGACTTCTTGTCTTGTTGGATCTTCTGGTCGAGCTCGCGCATGGTCTGCTCGAGGTCGGCCTCGGGGACGAGGCGTGCGTAAACCGCGCGGGCCTCGTCGTAGCGTCCTTTCGCGATGAGGAAGCGGGGGGATTCGGGCATCGTGAACGCCAGCACGCCATAAACGAGCGCGGGAACGGCCTCGACGAGCAGCATCCACCGCCACGCCTCAAGACCGAACCACAGTTGTGACGAGGCGCCACCGGCAACGCCCGCGAGAACGGCGTTGGAGAGCAGGGCGCCGAAGATTCCGAGGGTGATCGCCAACTGCTGGAGCGAGCCGAGCGTGCCGCGGATCTGTCGTGGCGCGACCTCGGCGATGTAGGCCGGCGCAACGACGGAGGCGATTCCGATGCCGAGGCCCCCGATGAAGCGCCAGATCGTGAGGTCGACCGCGCTGAAGGCGAGTCCGGAACCGATGGCGCTGACGAAGAACAGCACGGCGCCGATCATCATGACCCGCAGGCGACCCCACCGGTCGCTGAGGACTCCGGCGAGCACCGCGCCCAAGGCGCAGCCGAGGAGCGCGATCGCGACGACGAATCCCGTGACGACCGCGTTGAGGCCGAACTGATTCTCGATGGACGCGACAGCGCCGTTGATGACCGACGAATCGAAGCCGAAGAGGAATCCGCCGACCGCCGCCGCTATGGAGAGCCCCACCGCCCGTCTCCCGAAGGGGCTCTTCATCGAGAACGCTTGCGTGGGGATGGCTCCGGTGCTCACGACGGACACATTACCCCGGACGGTGGAGGGCGGGACGCATCACCTTCCGGGCGATTCATCCCCTATCCGGGCAGTGCCGCCAGCCACGCCAGCAGAAGGGAGCGCGCATTTCCGGGGTCGATGGCGCTGTCCGGAAGCGCGGCGAGAGCCTCCGAAGCCTCCGCTGCCGCATCGCCGGTGCCGAGCGCGGCGTAGGCGAGGACGTAGTCACCCAGGGCGCCGGTGAAGGCACTCGCGCCGCCAGCCTCGGCCACATTCTGGTCGACGCGCTCGGGATTCTCGCCGAGATACGCGTACCCGATCGGTGACACCGGGATCAACTGAATCCCGAGGATCGCGGATGGCTCGGCGCTGAACCACGTCGCATAGTCGCGCTTGCCGCCCCAGGTGAGGGACACCATGCCGTGCGCAAAATCGGTGGCACCGGGAATGCCCGACAGGTCGGGTTCGAGCCACAGGGTGCGTGCGGCGAACGCTTCGGCCGACAGCATCCAGGTCGCCCGATCTCTCAACGCGTCGTCGCCCGTCGCCTCCGCCCAGAGTGCGAG
>NZ_HG779748.1:0-6541 GCF_000582705.2 Microbacterium sp. C448 | reverse complement strand
CTCGCCCTCCACTAAACCCGGGGCGATTCAGAGTGTGGACACCGCCAACCAGCCCGAACCGCCGAAGTCCGGAAGCGACACTCAATACCTTCCGTCTTCCGCACCTGTGATCGAACCGACCAGAGATGGAGGAGGAGACATGAAGGAGCAACTGGGCCGACGACTCCGCGCAACACGTGAAGAGCAGAAGCTGAGTCTGCGTGCGGTTGCCTCAGCGATAGGGGTCTCCCCGAGCATGCTCTCGCAAGTAGAAACTGGGAAGATCCATCCTTCCGTCACGACGCTGTACGCACTTGTGTCGCACCTCAACGTATCCCTGGACGAGCTGCTGGGGATCGTCCCGTCGGATGCCGCGCCGACCGCTGCGCTGCGGGAGATTCAGCGCCTCGGAGTACAACGCGCAGAGGCGAATCCCACCATCGAGATGGAAAACGGTGTCACCTGGGAGCGACTCGCGAATGCCGGGCACCGTGGGGTCGATCCGCTGATTATGACGTATGAGCCGGGTGCATCCAGTTCAGCCGAAGGCAAGCTCATGCGACATTCTGGGACCGAGTACGGGTATCTGATAGAGGGTGAGTTGACGCTCCTCCTCGATTTCGACTCGTTCACATTGCATGTGGGTGACTCAATATGCTTCGACTCGCACCGTCCGCACCTGTACCGCAACGACACGGACCGGGCGGCTCGTGGGATCTGGTTCGTGACAGGGCCGCTGGGCGAGAGTCCTCTACAGTTCGACGGGCAGCCGGCACCCGCGCACATCAATCGACTGCAATCCGTGCGTCAGGTTCTGCGCCAGGACGACACGATAATCCCACCGCGGGCCTGAGGGGGATTTGAGTACCACTTCACAATTGGATCCATGTATGATCGTTCTGACTGAACAGATCTAGGGAGCTCTCGAGTACGTCGACGCGGCGGACGGTCCTCCCTCTCACCTTCTGAGGAGTGGACATGGCCAACGGACGAATCACTCACAATCCAGCGCCCGTCATCCCGGGTATCGCCGACAGTGTCAAGGTCAGCGCCGGGGACTTGCTATTCGTATCGGGCGCGGTGGGCTTCGAAGAGGACGGCTCGGTGCCCGCGGACTTCGCGCGCGCGATCGAACTCACCTACCTTGAGCTCGAACGCGCTCTCAAGGCGGGCGGTGCGTCATTCGATGACCTCGTCCGCGTCAATGTCTACATCACCGAACTGGATCAGGAGAAGCTGGGGATCTGGCGGGACACGCGCGACCGGGTTGTCAGAGTCGACGAGCCGTCTGCGAGCACCGTGATCGGGGTGTACTCGCTCTTCAAGGGCGCCTCCATCGAGATTGACGCGATCGCTGCAATCTGATGAAGAACACCGGAACAACAGGAACCAATGCGGTCGACTGGGAAGCGCGTGTTGACTTCGAGCGACTACGGGATGCGCGCTTAAGAAGGCTGAAGGAGCAACTCAATCGATCCGATTTGGGCGCAGTCTTGGCCTTCGACTTCTCGAACATCCGCTATATGAGCGCGACGCATATCGGCACGTGGGCGATGGACAAGTTGATCCGGTTCGCCCTACTCACCCGTAACACCGATCCGATCGTGTGGGACTTCGGTTCGGCGGCCAAGCACCACGCACTGTACAACCCCTGGTTGGACGTAACGACATCCGAAATGGACGCGGACCCACACGCGCCCCACGAGGGCGCCAAGCGGCCACGACTGGAGTCAGGCGCACGAGCGGGTCTTTCGACGCTGCGAGGCGCCTTCCCGCCGGACGCCGAGATGGCGACCGATCTGGCAAAGAAGATCAAGCGCGAACTCGAGAAGTTCGGACTCGCCCACGCGCCCCTCGGGGTCGACGTGATCGAGCTTCCTGTGCTGATCGCCCTGCAGAAGGAGGGCATCGAGGTCGTCGACGGCCAGCAGGTGTTCATGGAGGCGCGGCGCATCAAAACACCCGACGAGATTCGCTTGCTCACCCAGGCTGCATCGATGGTCGATGCCGCATACGAGGAGCTACACCGGTTCCTACGTCCTGGCGTGAGGGAGAACGAGGCCGTCGGGGTGGTCGCAAAGACGCTTTATGACCTTGGCTCGGAGTACGTCGAGGGAGTCAACGCAATCTCGGGTGAGCGCTGCTCGCCGCATCCGCACGTCTTCTCGGACAGGCTCATCAGGCCCGGCGACCCGGCGTTCTTCGACATCCTGCACAGTTGGAACGGCTACCGCACGTGTTACTACCGCACATTCGCTGTGGGCTCCGCCTCAAGCAAGCAGCGCGACGCCTACACACGTGCTCGGGAGTATATGGACCGCGCGATCGCCCTCGTGAAGCCAGGGGCGACGACGGCCGACATCGTGGCAGTGTGGCCCGAGGCACAGGAGTTCGGCTTCGCCAACGAGATGGAAGCCTTCGCCTTGCAGTACGGGCATGGCGTAGGGCTGTCGATCTGGGAGAAGCCAATCTTCTCACGGTTGACCTCGTTCGATCATCCAGAGACGATCGAGGAGGGCATGGTGTTTGCGCTGGAGACCTACTGGCCTTCAGCGGATGGGTGGGGAGCCGCGCGGATCGAGGAGGAGCTTGTCGTCACCGCCGATGGATGCGAAGTCATCACCAAGTTCCCTGCGGAGGAGCTCATCGTCGCCGGCCGTCAGTACTACACGATCGATGGTCCACTCAACACCAATCGTGATAGTCAGTCGCACCTGAACACGACATGGGGACGCGGTCAGTCGTGACGACTCTCGGTTTTCTCGGAGTCGGCGCGATGGGGTCAAAGATCGCGGCTCGACTCATCGCCGCAGGAAACAGTGTGTTGGTCTGGAACAGATCCCCCGGCCCCCTCGCAGATCTCGTGGCCATCGGTGCTGTGCCGGTGGCGACGCCGTCTGAGGCGCTCGCTGCAGATATATCCTTCAGCATGCTCGCCAACGATCAGGCTGCAGAAGAGGTTCTGAACGATGGAACGACAAGAACGGGCCGCATCCATGTGAATCTGGCCTCGATCAGCCCGACAGCGGCTGACCAACTCACGGGAAGATTCGCCGCGGCCGGCGCGGGATATGTGTCCAGCCCCGTTCTCGGTCGCCCGTCCGCGGCAGCCGCAGGGCAGCTGCACCTGCTCGCCGCGGGTGCCAGCGACCACATCGACGCGGTGTTGCCTCATCTGAATCAGATAGGCAAACGAGTCTGGCGGATCGGGCAAGTCCCCTCCGACGCGAATGCGGTCAAGGTCGCGGTCAATTACAACCTCATCCACGTGTTGCAGGCTCTAGGCGAATCGGTCACGATGGTCGAAAGGCGCGGCGTCGATCCCTCAGTGTTCGTCGAGTTGCTCACTAGCAGCCTCTTCGCCGGCGTGGCCTACACAGAGTACGGGCGAGAGATCGCCGCGCACAGACACACGCCGCCGGCCTTTTCGATGGCGCTCGGGTACAAAGACCTCGGCCTGGCTCGAGACCTCGCCGAGGCCGGCGGCGTGAAGCCCGCCACGATGCCCGCCCTGTTCTCGGTCTTCGAACGAGCCCTAGCCGATCCTGAGCTCGCGACATCCGACTGGGGCGCTATCGCAGAAGTCACGAGACGAAACCTACTGTGATGCGTTACCCGAATTGCAGAGGGATGCTCCCGGATGTCAGGGAGCAGTCGTCCAATCAAAGGAGAGATCGTGACTGATCGTACGGTGCTCATTGCTGGGAGTTCGAGCGGGATTGGGCTGGAACTAGCAAAGGACCTCGTGGCCAGCGGTGACCGTGTCATCGTGACCAGCCGAAGTAGACAGACAGCTGAATCTGTCGCGGCCGAGCTCGGCCCCTTGGCGCACGGAATCGCCCTGGACCTGTCCGAGCCGGAAGGCATCGCTGCGCAACTGGACGGCATCGGCCGCCTTAATGGAATCGTGCTCAGCGCGATCGAGCGCGATGCGAATACCATCCGTGACTACAACCTCGCTCGTGCGAGGAGACTCATCACCCTTAAACTGATTGGCTACGCCGAAACCGTCCACACACTCGTTGACCGCATCGAGCCGTCAGTGGACTCCGGTATCGTCCTGTTTGGGGGCCGCGCCAAGGACGCACCGTACCCGGGATCCACCACAGTGTCCACGGTCAATGGCGGCATCGATGGGCTAATGAACACCTTGGCGCATGAGCTTGCACCCATCCGGGTCAACGCTCTCCATCCGGGGATAATCGGCGACAGCCCCTTCTGGGCTTCGCGACCTGAAGCGGTTGCAGCATACGAAAGCCGGACCCCCGGTGGGAAGCTCGCAGAACTTCACGACGTCATCGACGCCGTGAAGTTCCTCCTGTTCAACCGGGGTGTCTCCGCGCACAGCCTTAACGTCGACCGTGGCTGGCGCATCGGCTAACATGCCCCCGTTGTTCAGGGCAGGACGAACCTATTCGAGAGTCGAAAGAAGCAAATCACGGGTCATGCCTCATTACGATGTCGTCATTCTCGGCGCGGGCCCCGGCGGGTACGTCGCAGCCGTCCGCAGCGCTCAGCTCGGCCTCTCGGTCGCCATCATCGAGGAGAAGTACTGGGGCGGTGTATGCCTGAACGTCGGGTGCATCCCCTCCAAGGCGCTCCTGCGCAACGCCGACCTGGCCCACGTCTTCCACCACCAGGCCGAGCTGTTCGGCATCTCCGGTGACGTGACGTTCGACTTCGGCACCGCGTGGGACCGCAGCCGCACGGTGGCCGAGACGCATGTCAAGGGCATCCACTTCCTCATGAAGAAGAACAAGGTGACCGAGTACGAGGGTCGCGGTTCGTTCGTGGACGCGCACACGATCACCGTCGCGAAGGCCGACGGCTCCACCGAGCAGCTCACCTTCGACAACGCGATCATCTCGACCGGCTCCAAGGTGCGCCTGCTTCCCGGCGTGACGCTGAGCGACAACGTCGTGACGTACGAGGAGCAGATCCTCACGCGCGAGCTGCCGCGCTCGATCGTCATCGTCGGTGCCGGCGCGATCGGCATGGAGTTCGCCTTCGTCATGGTCAACTACGGCGTCAAGGTCACGATCATCGAGTTCCTCGACCGGGCGCTCCCGAACGAGGACGTCGACGTCTCCAAGGAGATCGCGCGCCAGTACAAGAAGTACGGCGTCGACATCCTCACCTCCACCAAGGTCGAGACCGTCGTGGACTCGGGCGACAAGGTCACCGTCACCTACACGCCCAAGGACGGCGCGCCCGCGTCGATCGAGGCCGACAAGGTGCTCATGTCGATCGGCTTCGCCGCGAACGTCGAGGGCTTCGGCCTGGAGAACACCGGCGTGAAGCTCACCGACCGCGGTGCGATCGACATCGACGACTACATGCGCACCAACGTCCCCAGCATCTACGCCATCGGAGACGTCACGGCCAAGCTGCAGCTCGCCCACGTGGCCGAGGCGCAGGGCGTCGTGGCCGCCGAGACCATCGGCAAGGCCGAGACCCAGACGCTGGGCGACTACCGGATGATGCCCCGCGCGACGTTCTGCTCGCCGCAGGTCGCCTCGTTCGGACTCACCGAGCAGCAGGCGCGCGACGCCGGCTACGACGTCAAGGTCGCGAAGTTCCCGTTCAGCGCGAACGGCAAGGCCAACGGCCTCGGCGAGCCCATCGGCTTCGTCAAGCTCATCGCCGACGGCGAGCACCTCGAGCTGCTCGGTGGCCACCTGATCGGCCCCGACGTCTCCGAGTTGCTCCCCGAGCTCACGCTCGCGCAGAAGTGGGACCTCACGGCCCTCGAAGCGGCCCGCAACGTGCACACGCACCCGACGCTGTCCGAAGCCGTGCAGGAAGCCTTCCACGGCCTCGCCGGCCACATGATCAACATGTGACCGAAGAGTGGCAGCCATCGCCAAAGCATGACATCCCTGAGCGCACGTTCTATGCGGGCGCGGGGGGTGGCGCGTGATGGACACTCCGATGCGCTTGCGGGAGTCAATCTGGTCCGCCGCTTGAGGCACGGCAACGGGCTGTGTGGGTGGCCCCCCAGGCAGCCGACTGCGTCGGGGAGGTCTTGTCTTTGACGTCTTCAAGACCGAGTCGGGGTGGCATCTACATCACGCGTACGGCTGGGAGCGTTGGATATGCAGCGGAGCGGGGCGAGAGTACAGTGACTCTCACCCCGCTCCTGTTGGTTCAGGTCAGCGGATCACTCCGGTGCCGGCGTACGAGGCCGGTACTGCTGTCGGGCCCGTAGCGTCTGCTGCGGGCCTTTCAGCTTTTGGGGTGCGGTCCACCTCGACGCTGGAGAACTTGAGGGACGCGCCGACGTTGTCCGCGACGATGTCGCGGGTTTCGCGGGTCTGCCCGGTTTCCTTGTCGGTGTAGGTCCCGAACCGCAGGTCCCCGGCGACGATCACGCTGTCGCCTTTGCGGAGCGAGTCGGCGATATGCCGGGACTGTTGGTTGAACGCGACGACCCGATGGAACACGGTGCCGGCGTCTTCCCACCGGTTCGTGGTCTCGTTGAGGCGCCGGTCGTTGACCGCGACGGTGAAGCGGGCATACTCGTTGCCTGATTCTGTCGCGCGTCAGAATGTTTGGCAGGGGT
>NZ_HG779747.1:0-3949 GCF_000582705.2 Microbacterium sp. C448 | reverse complement strand
GTCGGCCTTGGCCTGGTCGGCCTTGCCCTCGGCGACGAGCTTGTCGTTGTCGGTCGCCTTGCCGACTGCTTCCTTCGCCTTACCTGCAAGGTCTTCGGCTCCGTGCTTGATCTTGTCTCCGATACCCATTGGGGGGGTCCTTTCTTCTTCTTTTCTCAGCCTGCTCCGATCAGGAGACAGGGCGTCAGTGGGTCGTTCTGGGTCGCGCGATACTGCTCCGCACGCCGCTTGTGAGGTGCACAACGAGGGGGATGCGCGTGCCGATGACCTCATCGAGCCGGTCGATCGCGGCGCGGATGGCCGTTTGGAACGCTGCCAAGTCCGGCCCGGGGCGAGCCTGAACCCGCACGAGGACGACGGCACCACCAGGGGTTCGGTGCGCGCTCGCCGACACAACCACGACATCCGGTGCATTCGCGAGTCGCTCGCGCAGAACGGACTGGACGACGGATGCGTCGATCGTCGCCCCCTCGATGCTCAGGGCCGTGGAGGTGCGGCCCCGACCCCGCGTCACGATCCAGGTGATCGCGAACAGCACCACCACGAGTGCCGCTCCCGCTACGGTCCACACGACGGGTGGCAGTGTCGCATCCGGCACAGCGAGCCCGAGGTCCTGCCGCGGGATCGTGAACCCGAGCGTGGGCGCGAAGGGCAGAGCGACCACGGCGGCGAGAGCCAGGGCGATCAACCCGATCACCGCGAGGATGATCCGGTTCGCGAGGCGGTTGGTGCGGGTCATGCGAGCACCCCCTGGCTGTCGACGGCGGTGCGGATGGTGAGGGTCCGAAGCGGCGTCACGGCTGCGACGGCTCGGGTCGCGTCATCCGTCGCCGAATCCGCGTTCACCGGGAACCCGGCAGACGGACGGACGCGCACGATCGCGCGGCGTCGGCCCACGGTCGTCGTGACCTGGTCGCGCGAGACTCCTGTGCTGAGGGCTGCGGCACGCGAGATGCCGCCCGCCATCACGTCGTCGTCGATCACGAAGACGGCGCGCTCGTCGCTGAGTTCGCGACGGGCCCGGCCGCCCGGCGCGAGCGCCAAGACGATCGACCAGATACCGAGAACGGCGAGAGCGGCGATGGCGGTGATGCTCCAGGGAGTGCCCGCCTGAACCGAGGTGATCAGGTCTGCCGGTGCGATCAGCAGTGCCGGCACCGACAGTGCGGCCAGGACGGCCTCGACGCCGACATATGCGGCGACGACGGCGACAACACCGAGTGCGATCGATACCGCGACGCTCCGCGAACGGAATCGCATGCGACGGCTCAGCCGACGCTCGGTACGCGCGTTCATTGTGCTCTCTTCTCGCTTTCAGAGGTGATGTCGGTGACGCGGATGGTCACGTCGGTCAGGATGGCGCCGGTGAGTTCGGCGCCGGTCGTCAGGATGCGCTGCCGAGCGGACTCGACGCGCTCGAGAACGGTCGAACCCGAGCCGGTGGCGTACACGGGCGCGCGGACCGCGACGGACAGCTAGCCGCTGTCGTCGCGGACGCGCACCCGGGTGCCCCGGGCCGTTCCGCCGAGCTCTTCGGCCGCGAGGGCTGAGAACACGGTCTCGATGGCCCGGGCGGTGATGACGACCCGGCCGGCGATGGGGCTACCCGACGCGGACGCGGACATCAGCCGACCCGGCGCCCACGGGCGGCGTCGACCGCCGCCCGCAGGTTGAGCTGGCCCGTCCAGACCGCACCGGCTACGCCGCCGACGATCGCGAAGATCGCGACGAGGACGAATCCACCGAAGCCGAAGGCCAGCCACGCGAAGGCGAGCGCGATGCCCGCCGCGGTGCCCCAGATGATGGCGTTCACTGGACTCGCGACTCCTCGACCTCATCGTCCTCGCCGGGCAGGTGCACGTCGACGACGGTCACGTTGATCTCGGCGACCTGCATGCCGACGAGGTCGGTGATGGCTTCTGCGACCGCGCGGCGAACAGCGGCCGCGACATCCTGAAGCGCCTGCGGGTAGTCGACGACGATCGAGATGTCGGCAGCGACCTCGGTCTCGCCGACCTCGACGCGCACGCCCTGGCCGTGATCCTTCGCGCCGACGACCTCGCGAAGGTTGCCGAGCACGCGTGCGGCGCCGCCACCCAGGGCGAAGACTCCGGGGACCTCGCTCGCGGCGATGCCGGCGATCTTCGCGACGACCGGGTCGACGATCGTCGTCTTACCGAGGCCCGTACCGGGGACGTTGTTCGTCGCGGCGGTGTTGGCGTTGATGGACTGAGCCATGATTTTCTCCTTCGAGGCTCGCAGCTGGTGGCTGTTTTAGTGTGTGTCATAGGTAAGACGCACCGGCCCGGGAAAACGTCACGGTCGGTTCTCTGTGAGGATGCTGGGAGCACGGGCGACATGACGGATCTCGGCGGAGCGCCCGATGAGGTCCTCGCGGCCCGCGCCGCCGATGGTGATGCGAATGCGTTCGGAACACTGGTCCGCAGACACGCTCCATTTCTCATCGCGTTCGCCACGAAGCTGACCGAGTCCCGTGCCGACGCGGACGATTGCGTGCAGGACGCCCTCATCACGGCCTGGCAGAAGCTGCCGGACCTCGAGGACCCGTCGAAGGTGCGGGCATGGCTCACGACGATCGTGTCGCGGAACGCGACATCCCGGATGCGGTCACGACGACCGGCCGATTCGATCGACGATGTCGAGGTGGAGTCGGATGAACCCGGGCCGGAGCGATCCGCTATCGCGTCGTCCCAACTCGACGCACTGAACGCCGCCCTGCAGACCCTGACGCCCGAACAGCGCAGCGTGTGGGTATTGAAAGAGGTCGGCGGCAACAGTTACGAAGAGATCGCCGAGCAGGTGGGAGCGAGCGTTGCGACCGTACGCGGCCGGCTCGCCCGGGCGAGACAGGCGCTTCTCGAAACGTATGGAGGAATGGAGGTGAGCATGGACGACACGATCGGCAACTCGGGCTACACGCTCGAAGACCTCTCCGCGTATCTCGATCGCGGCCGCTCGCCGGCGATCGCGGCGATCGACACGGATGCCGAATGCCAGGCGGTTTTGGCGTCGCTCGAGCGCTTCGGCTCGCTCTCTCGCGAGCTGGTCGAGCGCGAGGCCGAGCCCGTGCCCCAGGGGTGGTTCGATCTGGTGATGCGCGATGTCACCCGCGAACTGCGGGCTGGGCGCGACATCCCGTTGACCGCGCCCGACGAGCGGGTCGAAATGGTCATCACCGAGGGAGCGAATCACGAGCTCGTGCGGGAAGCGGGGGATGCGGTACCCGGCGTGTTGGTGGGGCGCACCACGATCGATGGGGACATGGACCAGCTCGGTGCCGAGGTTTCGGTGCGGGTGACGATCAGCGTGCTCTTCGGGCGTCGGTTGGCGGACGCATCCCGTGCCGTGCGCGACGCGGTGATCGATGCCCTCGGGGCTCACACCGCACTCCGGGTAAGCGGAGTGGACGTGGTGGTCGACAACGTTCACACGGCCGACAAGCTCGAGGGGGAGCGATGAGCGAGAGCCTGGACGAAATCGCCTACGCGGTCGATTCCGCTGCACGGGGCGTCGCTGGGCTCGAGGACGTCTACTCCGCGCGCCCGCTCCTCGCGCGGGCCGCCCGGCGACTGATCGAGGACGACGAACCGCTCGCGCTCGTTCAGCGTCAGGGAGAGTCGCTCGAGATCACCGTCAGCGTCGCGGTGGCCGCCGACGGTGTCGCGGCATCCGCCGTGGCCACCGCCGTCGCCGAGGCGGTGCACGCGGTGGTCGATCCGCTCGCAGCATCCGGCTCCCCGCAGGCCCGGGTGCGTGTTCGCGTCAGTCGCGTGCTCGCGCCCTCCGGGCGCGGCCCCGCGGCAAGTGTCGCCGAAGGACCGTGATAATCTGTCGGAGGTTCTCGGGCCTGTGGCGCAGTTGGTAGCGCGCTTCGTTCGCAATGAAGAGGTCAGGGGTTCGAATCCCCTCAGGTCCACCAAACGACAGA
>NZ_HG779746.1:0-3552 GCF_000582705.2 Microbacterium sp. C448 | reverse complement strand
GTGCCGCGCGTGCGCTGAGCCCGAGCACCAGTAGCACGAGCCGGGGAGCCCCGTCCGTGCGAACATCCGAGAGGTTCGCACGGACTGATCCGCCCGTTTCGGCCCACTTTCGAGCCATTTGCCCCCGCGCTCCTCTGTGATGCTCGCGAATCGCCTCCGGCACGGGCGCACGTGTGACCGGAGCTCAGTCGACGGCGGTGCGGCTCGTCGCGGTGGCGTTAAGCGCGACCCCGGAAGGGACGAAGACCGAGAACAGAATCGGATGCCACGTTGCCGCCACGGTCACCCGTGCAGAGACTCCGTCCGGCGTCGTCGCGGATACGAGCGAGACCTCGGACCCGGCGATGTCTACCAGGGCGCTCGCCTGCGACCGGACACCCTCGTTTGTGAGGATTGCTCGGGGCTCTCCGCTCTGCAACACGAGTGCGAATCCATCCGCACCGGCGAGCGCCGCGGCATCCGCAACCGAGTCGACGCGCTTCTGCGCGAGATACAGACTCGCGGCGTTCGCGCCCACGACGATCAGCGCGATCGCGAGTACCGCGTACCCGAGGGTGAGCAGCAGCACGGAGCCCTCGTCATCCGGGCCCTTCGTGGCTGCAGACCGGTTCTGCCAACGCAGCGCGCGTTTCATTCGGCTCCCCAGAACCGCGAGACCTTGTGGACCGCGGTGGCCGAGACCGGCACGCTCGCGATGTCGTCGAGGCCGAGCACGGGAGGCACGAGCGGCAGCGGCACCCGCGCCGCCACCGACACCATCATCGTCGCCCCGGCGCGCGGACATGCTCCGCCCGCGGGAACACAAGCGAAGCCGACGTCGATGCTGCCGGCTGAGATGCCGTATTCGGAAGCGGTGGTCTGCAGCATCGCGTCTGCGCGAGAATCGGCGGTCGCTGCATCCGGCGCCATCGCGATCGCTCGGGCCAGGTGTCTCGCCCCCGACTCGACGCCCAGCGCGTGCGACTGGATCAGTCCGAGTGAGGCGATCAGATACACCAGGGGCACGAGCAGGAGAAGCCCGACGACGATGAACTCGAGCGGGGCCGAGCCGCGCTCATCGCCCGGCAGGTCCCGGACCGTCGGGTGACGCACGCGGCTAGTCGAGGGTTTCGGCGGGTGCATGCGCGGTCACCTCCAGAGCCCAGGGCACACCGATCAGGCCGATCAGTGGAAGCGTCGTACGCACCGTGACCTCGACCGCCGGATACCCGAGATGCTCCGTGTCGCGTGCCGACACATCCTCGGCGAATGCCTCGCCCACCGTTCGCGCGATGACCTCCCGCGTACGCGCCTCACCCTCGGCAAGCGTCGTGTCCGCGAGTGCGGCACGGTGCGCTCCTTCGACCGCGGCGTCGTGCACCACATTCCGCACGTACACGGCGACGCCGAACTGGATGATGGCTAGGGTCAGCACCGTCAGCACCACGCCGACGAGCACGAACTCGACGGGCGCCGAGCCGCGCGAGTCGAGCACGAGGCCGCGAAAGCGGCGCCGACGCGGGCCCATGACAGGTCAGAGACCGGAAACGCGCGCGATCGCCTGCTCGAAGAGCTGGCCGAGCGCTGGTCCCGCGAGCGCCCAGATCAGCACAACGAGTCCGGCCGTCATGAGAGTGATTAGGACCCACCCCGGAACGTCACCCCGCTCATCCTCGGCGAACCGAGCAAGGCGACGGGTCGCGCGTGCTCGCCTGCGGAGCGTTGAGTCGATTGTTGTGTACATATCGGTCCTTTCGTTGAGGCGTCAGCCGAGCCCGAGGCGCAGCATGAAAACACCCGGATAGACGGCGTAAATGACGGACAGGGGAAGGATCAAGAAAACAAGAGGAATGAGCATCAGAATTTCGGACCGCCCGGCCCGCTCGATCAGCTCGTGCCGCGCCGCCTCGCGCGCATCACCCGCCTGGGCCTGCAGTACCTGAACGAGTGGCGCGCCCCTCTCGATCGCGGCGACGAGCTGATCAACAGCACGCGAGAAAGCAGGCAACTCGAGCCGGTGCGAAAGCGCCCCGAGCGACTCGCCCAACGACGATCCGGTGCCCGTCTCGAGTACGACAGCGGCGAGCTCGCGCGACAACTCACCACTACCGATCGACCCGACGCGACGCAGCGCATCGAGCAGGCTCTCGCCCGCCGCCAGACACAATCCCAAGAACTCCAACACGGGCGGGAGTTCCTCCTGTAGCCGCGCACGCCGCGCCTTCGCGGCGCGTTGCAGCATGGCATCGCACAACACGACTCCCGCGCACGCCGCGATCCCGGGAACGGCCGCTGCCAGCGGCGTGAACCTGCCCGTGAGCGTCACCCCGATCAGCACGACGGATCCCGCAAGCAAACCGCCGATCCCCCACGCCAGCTGCCGCGCGCGAAACTCCTCGACGCCGCCCGCACGTCCCGCCTGCGCCAACCGCCGCGCGATCGTTGCCGAGCTCCCGAACAGCCCCGCGAACCGGATGCCCGCTGCCGCGAACGCGCGTCCGAGAGTGGGCGGCGCCCAGGCATCCGTCACCAACCAGGGCGTGACACCTCGGGGATCCGTGACCTCCCGCACGTAGGGGGCGATTCGGCGCTCGAGAGAAAGCGCGCGCCACCGCGGCAACAGGCCGACCAACAGCCACACGCCGAGTCCGAACGCCGTGCCGAGCACGACGGCGAGCGCCATCGAACTCACGGGAGCCGCGCCCACCGAGACCCCGCTCATGCGAGCCACCGCCGTGGTTCCGGCAGACGCCCGAGCCCGAGCATGAGCCGATAGGCCAGGACGGAAGCGAGCCCACCCGCGATCACGAGAGCGATGCCCTCCGGGCTGGTGTAGGCACGGGCGCCCTCGGGCCGCAGCGACAGAAGCGCCAGGATGACCCACGGCGCGACGACCCCGAGCAGCGCAGCGCCTCGGATCCACGACTGACGCGCCTCGACCTCCGCCCTCAGCGCGGCATCGGCGCGTACGGCCGTCGACAGTGCCCGGAGCACGCCGGGCAGCTCGGTGCCACCGACGTGCCGCGCCATCCGGAGCGTCTCGACGATGCGGTCGGCGATCGGGTCGGCGAGCAGCGCCTTCAACCGAAGAGCACTGGAGTCGAAGTGACCCGATGCCGCCATGTCACGCGCGAAAGACGAGAACGCGGGCCGCAGAAGCGGGGGCGCCGAAACCGCGAGGTTCGCGACCGCATCGGGCAGGGACATCCCCGCCCGCACCGCCGAGACGAGGTGATCGCAGACATCCGACCACAGCCCCCGCCGCGACCGGATGAGTTGGGTGCGCCGACCGCGCAACCACAGCACCGGCGCCACTGCACCGAACAGCGCCGCGCAGACGGCGAGGATCGGCACCCCGAGCACGAGCCAGACGAGTGCCGCGCCGATTGCGGCAAGCATCAGCGACACGGCCATCAGAACACGAGGGCGCACGTGCGACATCCCGGCTTCCTCGAGCAGCCGCGAGACAGCACTCGCCCCCGCGCGCGCGGGTCGTGACGGGCGGCTCGGCCAGAGCCACGGCGACAGCATCAAGAGCGACCCGGCGCCGAGCACGCCACCCCACAAGAACGT
>NZ_HG779745.1:0-14566 GCF_000582705.2 Microbacterium sp. C448 | reverse complement strand
CCACAAGGTTGTGGGCCTGGGCCTGTGCCAACGGCAGGTGCCGAACGCTGTCGCCCACACTACGCACCCATTCATGCCGATCCGAGAATGCTGGGGGGATGTCCAGGTGACTGTCACGCGATAGACATTGCGGGCGCGTGTTAGTGTTGCGGAGGCGGTTTATTCCGCCTGCGTCGTCGTGACGCTTCCCGGCCCTCTCGGCCGTGGCTCTACACGAACGGCGAACCGATGCGCAATCCTGCGCCGTCGCCCACTTCGCGCCTCTCTCGGGCCTTCACCGGCCTCATGTTTCGGTGCGCACTTCACCCGAAAGCACAACCATGTCTACTTTCCTTGAGCTCGGCGTACCCGCGCAGCTCGCATCCGTCCTCGAAGCCTCGGGCAAGACCGAGGCCTTCGCCATCCAGCGCGACACGCTTCCCGACTCCCTCGCGGGTCGCGACGTGCTCGGCCGCGGCCGCACCGGCAGCGGCAAGACCATCGCGTTCGCTCTGCCACTCATCGCCCGCCTGAGCGGCGCATCGGCCGCTCGCCGTAACCCGGGCCAGCCTCGCGGCCTGGTCCTCGCCCCGACGCGCGAGCTCGCGACGCAGATCGCCGCAACCCTCATCCCCCTCGCCGAGGCCGTCGGCCTGCGCGTCACCACCGTCTTCGGTGGCGTCAGCCAGCGGCCGCAAGAGCAGGCTTTCCGCAACGGTGTCGATATCGTCGTCGCCTGCCCGGGCCGCCTCGAAGACCTCATGAAGCAGGGCGTCGTGCGTCTGGACCGCGTCGAGATCACCGTGCTCGACGAGGCCGACCACATGGCCGATCTCGGCTTCCTGCCCGGTGTCACGCGCATCCTCGCGGCGACCCCGCAGGGCGGACAGCGGATGCTGTTCAGCGCCACGCTCGACCGCGGTGTCGACAGCCTCGTCCGTCGGTTCCTGCGCGACGAGGTCCGTCACGAAGTCGACGACGAGAGTGTGCCCCAGGGCGAGATGATCCACCGCGTCTTCGTGATCGACGGCACCGATGAGAAGACCGCACTCGTGCAGCGTCTCGCGTCCGGCACCGGCCGTCGCATCCTCTTCACCCGCACCAAGCACCAGGCAAAGAAGCTCGCCAAGCAGCTGACCGCGGCCGGCATCCCCGCCGTCGACCTCCACGGCAACCTGGCGCAGGGCGCGCGCGAGCGCAACCTCGCCGCGTTCGGTGCCGATGTCTCGAAGGGTGGCGTGCGCGTGCTCGTCGCGACGGACGTCGCCGCACGTGGCGTCCACGTCGACGACGTCGAGCTGGTCGTGCACGTCGACCCGCCCGTCGAGCACAAGGCGTACCTGCACCGCTCGGGCCGCACGGCTCGCGCCGGCGCCGAGGGTACCGTCGTGACGGTCACGCTCGAGGCGCAGCGCCGCGATGTCACCGACCTGCTGCGCAAGGCCCACATCGCCGCACCGCTTGAGAAGGTGCGTGCGGACGACGCCCGGGTCGTGACCCTGGTCGGCGATACCGCCGCCTACGTCAAGCCCGCGCCGATCGTCGCGAGCACCCACGCCCCGCAGCGCCCCCGTGGCGCGTCGGGTCGCGGTAACGGTGGCGGCCGTCCCGCCGCAGCCCGTGGCGACGGTAACCGCGCGCCCCGCGGTGACGGCGCCCACGGCGATTCGGCCCGTCCCGCAGCCGGCGGCGGACGCCGCGGCGGCTCGCGCGGACGCTCCTACTCGACCGGCTCGCGCGGCTGAGCTCAGATCAAACGAAACGGCGGGGCACCCTCGGGTGCCCCGCTGTTTCGCGTTCCGTGCGTCAGACCTGGCGGTACTCCGACTTGCCGAAGCCGAGGATCAGGTAGCCGATCGGCTGCAGGAGGAACAGCAGGAAGAACGAGAAGACACCGCCGTGTCCGAAGTTCTTGCCGACCTTGACGGCCAGGACGATCGCGAAGATGAAATTGACGATCGGGATGATGTAGAGAAGGCCAAGCCACGCGGACATCCCGCCGACCTTCACGAGAATGAAGATGTTCACGATCGGGATGATCGCGAGGATGCCGGGCCAGCCCGCCTTGCTGAACGTGCGCCAGAGCGCGATGGCCAGGATGATGTACCAGATCAGCCCCCAAACACCGGAAATCGTATAGAGCGCGGTGAGGTCGGCCTGGTCGGTGATCTGCGAGGTCACGATCTGCGAGGTCACGCTTTGTGAGGTCATGGCCACATGCTAGGGGTTCCGCGACACCTCTACCCGCTAGAGTCTGCGCCGTGACTTCCCCGCCCACGCTCGCGCGTCGTCTTGGCCTCGGCGACGCGGTGTTCATCGGTCTCGGGTCGATGATCGGTGCCGGGGTCTTCGCCGCCTTCGCACCCGCGGCCGAGGCGGCGGGTGCAGGCCTGCTGGTCGGGCTCGCGATCGCCGGGTTCGTCGCCTACTGCAACGCCGCCGCATCCGCTCAGCTCGCCGCCGCCCACCCCACCTCGGGAGGAACGTACGCCTACGGCCGGGCCGAGATCGGTCCGTGGTGGGGCTTCGTTGCGGGGTGGGCATTCATCATCGGCAAGCTGGCGAGCTGTGCGGCAATGGCGATCACGTTCGCCGCATACGCCGCTCCCCCGGGGTGGGAACGGCCTGTCGCCATCGCTGCCGTGGCGGCCCTGGCAATCGTGAATCTGCTCGGCGTGACCCGCACAGCACAGCTCACGCGCGTGCTGGTCGTCATTGTTCTGCTCGCTCTGGCCGTTGTTGTGGCCGCAGGATGGTCGAGCACCCCCGGCACCGAAGGCCTCGCCGGCCTGGACCTCTGGACGGGTAGCGGCTACGGCATCCTGCAATCCGCCGGTCTGCTCTTCTTCGCGTTCGCCGGATACGCGCGCATCGCGACGATGGGCGAAGAGGTGCGCGATCCCGCCAAGAACATTCCGCGAGCCATCATGCTCGCCCTCGGGCTGGCGCTCGTCGTCTACGCCGTCGTCGCTGTCACTGTTCTCGCGACGCTCGGTCCCGATGCAACGGCGTCGGCCGAAGCACCTCTCGCCGAGACCGCGGCCGCTTCCGGGTGGGCATGGGCGCAACCGATCGTCCGTTTCGGGGCGGCGGCCGCATCGCTCGGCGCGCTGCTCGCGCTGATAGCCGGCATCGGTCGAACAACCCTGGCGATGGCACGAGAGGACGATCTGCCCCGCTACCTCGCCGCTATCCACCCCCGCTACCGCGTGCCGCACCGCGCCGAGATTGTGATTGCGATCGTCGTCATCGTGGCCGTCGCGACCGTCGACCTGCGCGGCGCGATCGGCTTCTCATCGTTCGGGCTTCTCATCTATTACTTCATCGCGAATGCGGCGGCGTTCCGGCAACGCGGCGAGAAGCGCCGATTCCCCCGCGTCCTGCAGGTTCTCGGCGGCGTCGGATGCGGCATCCTTGCCCTGACACTTCCGCTGACCGCCGTGATCGGCGGCGCGGCCGTCATCCTTGTCGGCATCGTCGGGCGACTGGTGGTGCTCGAGCTCAGGCGTCGCCGTTCGCTGTAGGTCCAGCGCGCTTCACGAGCCGAGCGTGAGCCGAATCGACTCGATCCTGCGTGCCCGCGTCTGGGGCGCCTTCGCCGATTCGACCGACGTCACGTGCGCCTTGCGAGCGCTGGGCGCAAGAGCATCGAACACGGACCGCAATCCGGCCGCCTCCAATGCGGTGGCGAGGTCCGCGGGCACCTCGACAGTGCGAGGCACCGCATCGATAACGAGTGTGACGTCGATCGCGTCGCCGCCTGCCAGGCCCGTCGCCGCGCGTTTATCCGAGCTGAAGGGGATCAGGTAGCGACCGCCCATCACAGCAACGGTGCTCCGGTATTCGAAGCCGTTGACGGTCACGATCACGGCTGGCCGCTTGCCTGCTGCCAGGGATTCGACCACGCCAGCGGGAACCTCGATACCCGTGTTGTTGCCTTGCTGGAACAGGATTGTGGAGAACGTCGCCTCGTTGGCCATGTCGCGAGGATATGGGCGCGCGCCCGTCGGCCGCCAGTGTCGTATCAACCGGCGCGGCACGACGCGACCCCTCTGCTCGCGCGCGCGAACTGGCCTAGCTTCGACATACACCCACTCGAAAGGAGCCAGACATGGGATTCATCGACGACGCGAAGGAGACCGCCGAGACCGCTGGCCGCAAGGCGAAGGACGCGTTCGAGGACACCACGGACCGCATCGGCGACAAGGTCGACGAGATGAAGGCCGACGCCGAGGTGAAGAAGACCAAAGCCGAAGCCGACGCCGAGGTGAAGAAGGCCGAAGCCGAGCGCGACTCGGTCAAGACCCGCAACGAGGTCAAGGAAAACATCCGCGACGCCTGACCCGTCTGCACAAGAACGGGGGACCTCGGAGAGTACTCCGGGGTCTCTTGCTCGTTAACCCCGCCCTGTGGGCAGACGGCCCGCTTAGCTCGCCCGGTAGTTGTCGCGAGCGAATGCCGAGTACGGCGCGGGCTCGACCGTCGCACGGACCGCGATCTGGCGGTGGGGTTCAACGGCGGGCTTCTGCGAGTTCGGCTCTTCGCCCCACAGGACGTGCACCTCTGTGCCCGGTGCCGAGTGCTCCGTAGCGATGCTGGCGAGCGAGACGAACGCATGCTCGTTCGTGATGTAGCCGACGTCGTGCGAGATTCCGACATCCTCACCGTCGATCAGCACCCGGTCGACCTGGTACAGCCCGTAACGGGCCTTGGGGAAGTCGATGTACTTCGCGGGAACGCCGGGCTCGAGCAGCGACTGCACGGCGGACGCGACATCCTCTTCGTTCCAGACGAGGGTGACCTTGGTTCGGGGTGCTTCCGCAGCGTGTCGCTCGAGCGCCGCACGGCCGATGAAGTCGTGGTCGAATGCGACGCTCCGGCCGTAGCCGATGTCGTAGGGCGTGACGTAGTAGTCGGTGATGTCGTCGGATGCGAGGCTGCCCGCAAGCGACCCCGCCCGAGCAACGGGCAACCACTCGCGATACGCCGCAGTGCCCTCACCCGTGAAGATCGCGGGAAGCGGGGACGGCACCCAGGCCGACTCGAGGTTCGCCGAGGAATACGCCTTCGACCCGACCAGCACGAGATCGAACTCTTCGCCGGCCTCGAGCAGAGCCGAGCGCACGCGCTCGCCCTCGGCCCAGGGGCCGAACAGCTCGAAGCCCGGCTGGCCCGCCATGCCATGCCGCAGCGAGCGCACCGTCAGGCCGTCGATCGTGAACGTCGCCATGTGGAAGAACTTCGTGGGCGGCACCGGAGCGCCGGTGACCTTCTCCATGAGCGCCAGCGCATTCGGACCCTGCAGCTCGAAGCGGTACAGCTTCGGGTCACCGGCGCGCACGATCGAGTTGCCGTCGCGCTCGAACGTGGCGTCGTAGTCGCCCGTTTCGAGGTGGTACTGCACCCAGTCGATGACCATCGGGTGCCCGACGAGGTCGAAGGACTCCTCGGCCAGGTAGAAGAGGATCGCGTCGCCGATCAGGTAGCCGTCGCTGTTGACCGCGATGAACTGCTTGGCGTTGTCGACGCGGAAGTTGGCAAAGCTGTTCACACCCACGTCGCTCAGAAGCTTCAGCGCGCCCGGGCCGGTCAAGAACAGGTCGGTCATGTGGTGCGACTGGTCGAGCAGCGCCACCGACGTCCGCCAGGACAGCTGCTCGGAGCGCCAGTTGCTGAACTCCGGAGTGACCGGGAAGACGGTGGGGAGAGCCGGGGCGTTCCGCAGAACGTCGACGGGGCTTCCGACACGGGCGATGGCGGCGGCGAGAGATTCAGACACGGGAACTCCTTCGTTCGCGGCGGTCATCCGCCGGCGGTGGCTCACCCTCAGCCTATGCATCGGCGCGTGCGTTGTGCATAAGCGGTGCTTATGCTGGGGAAAGGATGCCTAAGTCATCCTCGACCGTGTCCGTCGTACACGCGTCGTGGATGTACCCGTCACATCGAAGTGGAGTGCCCGTGGACCTCAACCTGCTGCGCAGCTTCGTCGCCATCTACGAAACACGAAGCCTGACCGCCGCAGCGGAGGGCCTGTATGTGACGCAACCCGCGGTCAGCCAGGCGCTCGGGCGCTTGCGGCGCGAGCTCGATGACCCGCTGTTCCGGCGCGTCGGACGGACCATGGAGCCGAGCGAACTCGCCAGCTCGCTCTACCCCGACTTCCGAGATGCCCTCGCGAGAATTGACCGCACCCTCGACTCGGTGCACGGATTCGAGCCGGCGGAGTTCGATCGTGTCTTCCGGATCGCCCTGTCCGAGCTGGGCGAGATCGGCTACTTCCCCGCGATTCTGGATGCCGTGCGCACCGCCGCGCCCCATGCCCGCCTCGAGGTGGTGCCGCTGGACGTCGACCGACTGCCGGGCTGGCTCGCGCGCGGAAGCATCGACCTCGCCGTGACCTCTTCTCGCGTGGTCGGCGAGTTTCCCCACGTCGTGCTGAAGTCGCAGGGCTACGCGATCCTGATGTCGCAGAACCATCCGCTCGCCCGCGGCGAGGTCAGTCTCGAGGACTACCTCGCCGCGACGCACGTCGTCGTGGCGAGCGACTCCGGCCGACCCAACCTGCGCACCGCGCTCAGCCGCCTGGGCGCGCGCCTCGACGAGCCGGTCAGCGTCAACCACTTCGCGTCGATCCCACCGTTGCTCGCGGCACGCCCCGACATGATCGCCACGGTGCCCGACACTATCGGCGCGGGCTGGGCGACGTCCTGGCCGCTCGTCGTTCGGCAGCTCCCGTTCGACATGGCGAGCGTCGACGTGTCGCTCTTCGCACGGACAACCGCCCAGCACTCGGCCGCGCTCGACTGGGTCTTCGAAACCGTGCGACATGCCATCTCGGGCACGCACGGCGAGTTCTTCGCCATCCACGGTTACCCGGGACGCTGACGGAACCGTCTACTCCTCGTCGAGGTCTTTCTCGAGCTGATCCTCAGAGAGCACTGCACCCGGGGTGGGCGTCCGGAGTGCGGGATTCGCCGGATACTCGGGGGCAACGCCCTCCGGCCCGTCCTCGCTCGCGCCCCAGATGATGTCCACATCGGTGTCGATATCGCGATCGGTGGGCGGGCCCTCGGGACGCGGCTCGTCGGCGGGCATGAAGGGCTCGGACATCGACATGGGCGTATCTTCCCGCTCCGAGGTTACGCGGGGGTGAACTCGCCCAGCACCGGCTTCAGCACGGAGTTCAGCACCGGCGTCAGTTCTCGAGCGAGATCCCCCGCCAAGAATCCGAGACCCGGATGCTTCGTCAACCGGTCGCCTGCGCTCGCGTGCGCCCAGCTCGCCCACGCGACGGCACGCTCGGGCGGCAAGCCGCGCGCAGCCATCCCGGCGATGGCGCCGGCGAGCACGTCGCCGCTGCCCGATGTCCCGAGCCCGGCACCACCGGCCTCAACGCGCCAGGATGCGCCGGCCGGGTCGACGACGTCGCCGTAGCAGTTGACGATGGCCTGGTATCTTTCCGCGATCTCGCGCAGATCTGCGATGCGCTCATCGCTGCCGTTCTCGCCGAGCTCGCGCCCCAAGAGCCGCGAGGCCTCTTCTGCGTTCGGGTTGAGGAGCAGCGTCTGCGGAAGCCGCGAACGATCGATATCGGGAAGCACGCCGAGCCCGAACGCGTCCAGGACGAGACACGAGACATCCGTGTCCGCGACGGCTTCCACGGTCGCGCGTGTCTCATCGGGCTCGTCGAAACCCGGGCCGACGAGCACGGCGCCAGCCGCGGCGAGTTCGTCTCGCAGGTGACCCTCGATCGGATCGGTGGCTCGTTCGGGCAGGGAGAAGATCGCGGCCTCGCGGATCACGACGCCGATCTGGGCCTCGATCGAGCCGGGCACCACGAGTCCCAAGCGGCCCGCTCCCACTCGCAGTGCGGCCTCGCCCGCGAGAAGGATCGCGCCGGGTGAGCGGCGGGAGCCTCCCACGACCATGACCCGGCCGCGTGTCTTCTTCGAGTTGCCGGGATCAGGCAGCCCCCACTCCCGCAGAAGGTCCGGCGTGACGCTCTCACTCTGGCTGGACATCGGGGCTCCCCGCATGCTCGGTGACCGGCGCACCCGCGCGCTCGAGGTGCGCGACACTCGAGAAATCGACAACTTCCCAGCCCTCCTCGGTGAGGCGGAGGTGGGTGATCGAGGCGTTGTCGACCGTGTTGGCGGCGGCGAATTCCAGAAGCTCCGCTTCGTCGAGCGGGAGCAACACCGAGAGCAGCAGCATCACCACGGCATCGTGCGCCACGATCATGGCACTCTCGGCGGGACCCGGGAGAGCATCGCGGAGGAAGGATCGCAGTCGCAGAGCGACATCGGCCCACGATTCCCCGCCTGGCGGTCGATGGTAGAACTTGCCGAGATGGCGGCGGCGCTCCGCTTCCCCCGGGTGCAGGCGCTCGACACCCACGCGCGTCAAGAGATCCAGGATGCCGAGCTCCCGGTCACGAAGACGCTCGTCTACGACCCGAGGGGCGGAGATGGATTCCTCATCCTTCAGCGCGATCGTCAGGGTCTCGCGGGCACGGGCATACGGTGACACCCAGAACGCATCGATCTGCTCCGGGTGAGCCGCCATCCACTCCCCGAGCGCCCGAGCCTGGGTCCTCCCGACGGGCGAGAGCGGGACATCCGCGTCGCGCAGATCGAGAGGAATGACGTCGAGCCCTTCGCGTTGGGCGCGCGTCGCCGCCACGTTGCCCACGCTCTCGCCGTGCCTGACCAACCACAATTCCGTCACCGACATCCCGCGAGCGTAGGCGCGCGCAACATTCGCGGGCACCCCGTTGACAAGTCGGTTGTGTCTCTGTCGACCCGCGCACTCGTCTGCAGGCGAGCGACCTAGCCGGCTGGCGCCAATCGAACGTCCACACGCGTGGGAACCACCACGGGGTGCGTTCCCGCGATCTTCTCCAGCACGCGAACGACCTGGCAGGAGTATCCGTACTCGTTGTCGTACCAGACGTAGAGCACCATGTTCGTGCCGTCCGCGATCGTTGCGAGCCCGTCGACGATGCCGGCGCGGTGCGATCCCACGAAGTCCGTTGAGACGACCTCGGGAGACTCGACGTAGTCGATTTGCTGCCGCAGCTTCGAGTGCAGCGAGACCCGGCGCAGGTAGTCGTTCACCTCTTCCTTGGTCGCGGGGCGCTCGAGGGTGAGATTCAGGATGGCGAGCGACACGTCCGGCGTGGGCACGCGGATGCTGCTGCCCGTGAGCTTCCCAGCCAGTTCTGGCAGCGCCTTTGCCACGGCCTTGGCCGCGCCGGTCTCGGTGATGACCATGTTGAGCACGGCCGAGCGCCCGCGGCGATCGCCCTTGTGGAAGTTGTCCGTGAGGTTCTGGTCGTTCGTGAACGAGTGCACCGTCTCGACATGCCCGCGAACGACACCGTAGGCCTCGTCGATGGCTTTCAGCACGGGGGTGATCGCGTTGGTCGTGCAGGATGCGGCGGAGAGGATGCGGTCCTCGGGTGTGATGTCCGAATCGTTGATGCCGTGGACGATGTTCTTCAGGGGCGTCTTGCCCGGGGCCGTCAGCAGGACGCGAGCGACGCCGGGGCTCCGCAGATGCTGAGACAGACCCTCCTCGTCGCGCCACCGACCCGTGTTGTCGACGATGACCGCGTCGCGGATGCCATAGGCCGTGTAATCCGTCGCGGCGGGATCGCTGGAGTAGATCACCTGGATGCGGGTGCCGTTCGCGACGATCACATCGTTGTCTGCATCGACCTCGACCGTGCCGGGGAACGACCCGTGCACCGAATCGCGGCTCAAGAGGCTCGCGCGCTTGATGAGGTCGTTCTCGGAACCCCGCCGAACGACGATCGCGCGCAGGCGCAAGCCGTGACCGTTGCCCGCGTGACTGATCAGGATGCGAGCGAGCAGTCGTCCGATGCGCCCGAAGCCGTAGAGCACGACATCCGTGCTCCGTTCGGCTGTCTCGACGTCCATACCCTCGAACGCAGCACGAACGTGCGCCTCGACATCGACCTCAGGCCCGGCGTCACGCAGCGAGAGGGCGAGCCGCGCGACGTCGACCGAAGCCGGACCCGGACCTATCGCGAGAAGCGCCCTCAGCACGGCATCCGTCTGCTCGAGCGTGAGCTCTTCGTGGCCGAGCTGGCGAGCCCGTTCGTGCGCCTCGATCACGCCGATCGCCGAAAGGTTGATGATGCGGTGACCGTGCACTGAGGTGACGATTCCGTGGTCACGGTACAGACGGCCGATCTGCGGGATCAGGCGCTCGGCGAGCTCCTCGCGAGCCACCCAGTCGTCGCGATGGGAGTCGTAATCGATCGTGGACACGGCGGTACCTCCAACGTTGCAGGTGCTTCTCAGCGCGGCATCCTCGATACGAACAGTCGAGCGAATCCCGGGCGAGCACAGATCCCTCGACTCTATCCGCTCCCTCCGGGCCACTTATCGAGCTCCCGTGACGGCCCTGTCAACCCAGGAGCGGGATGCCTCACGGATGCCTAGGCTTCACCGCGACGAAGGGAAAGACCATGACGGAAGACCGCGATCTCGAGAATGCGTCCGACGCCGAGAACGACGAGGCAACGCAGAAGCCGGGCGGACTCGGCAAGGACGGCACGATCCCCGATGCCCCCGGCGGCGTCGGGGCGGGCCACACGGGCACCCGATCGACCTTCGAGCCCGAAGAGGACGAGAAGGCTGACGACGCCTAGACGAGCACTCCCGTCCGCCGGAAGGCGGCACCGGGGTGCGAATCGGGCAACCGGACGCAACCCTCCCCGAACAGATGCTCGCGGAGGGTGGCGCCCGGCAACTCGTCCTTGATGACCCCGCGACGGCGCAGCTCAGGCATGACCTTCTCGAAGAACATGTCGTGGCTGCCGTCGGGGTCGGGCTGGACGAGAAAACCGTCGGCATCGGTCTCTTCGATGAGCGCGAGAGCCTGGTCGACTGCCTGCTCGACCGTCCCGAGGAAGGGCTTGCCCATCACGCCGTTCGCGCGGAACTCCTCGAGGATCTCCCGCACGGTCGGGGCATCCGGGCCGAGGAATCGCTCGACATTCGTGCGCCCGTTGTCGGTCTTCGCCGTGCTCGCGGGCATCGGCCGGTCGAGATCGAACGACAGCAGGTCTACCCCCGTGAAGTAGGCGTACGTGGCGGCGGCGTACTCGAGAGAAATACCTGCAATCTGGGCCTCGTGCGCCGCGCGTGCTTCCTCCTCCGACTCGGCAATGCGGAACGTCCCGGCGATCAGGCACTTGATCGCGTCGCGGCCGCGGCCCTTCGCCTCGGCGCGGCCGCGAATGTCGGCGATCTGTTCGGCGAGAGCTTTCGACTCGGCAGCGAGGAATACCGCTTCGGCGTACGTCGCCGCGAGTTCTCGCCCCGCGCTGGAGGCGCCGGCCTGGAACAGCGTCGGGGTGACCTGCGGGCTCGGCGGCGTGACGAGCACACCCTTCGACGAGAAGAAGGGCCCATCGTGGATGATCTCGTGCACCTTGGCGGGATCTGCCCAGATCCCCGTTGCGCTGTCACGGATGAGCGCGTCGTCGTCCCAGCATCCTTCCCACAGCTTCAGCGAGAGCTGCACGTGATCGTCGGCCAGCGCATACCGGTCGTCGTGCGGCATCAACGGCTCACCGAACAGCAGTGCGGATCCTGCCTGCGCCGAGCCCGTCACGATGTTCCACCCGATGCGGCCCTTCGAGAAGTGATCGAGGCTGCGGTACTGGCGCGCCACCATGGGCGGCTTCTCGACCATCGTGGAGACCGTCGTGACGAGCCCCAGGGTTTTCGTCGCGGCCGCCAACGCCGACATCAGCATCTGCGAGTCGACGGTCGAGAACTGCACGTTCCGCTCGATCGCCGTCGGGATGACGGTGTCGTTCAGCGTCGGGTAGCCGTACGAGTCGGCGAGGAACAGGAAGTCCGCACCCGCCGCCTCGCACTTGCGCGCAAGTTCGGTCCAGTACTCGAGGTCGGTGTAGTTCGACTCATCCTCGCGGCCCGACATCGCCCAGGTCTGTCGCGCACGACCGTTCTGGAACATGCCGATCGCCAGCTTCTTGGTCGTGATTCGCGTCATGATTCGCTCCTTACGCGGTGGCCGGTGATTTAGCGCTTGCGACGTCGCGTCGGTAGGCCGCCCCGGGATGCTCCGGGGCGAGATGCGGCGTCCCCGTGCCGAGCAACCGCTCGCGCAGTGTCATCGCGGGAAGGTCGGTGGCCACGAGACCGCGCGCACGCAGCTCGGGCATCACGAGATCGATGAAACTGTCGAAGGTGCCCGTGTGATCCGGCTGGACGAGGAAACCGTCGGCGTCCGTCGCCTCGATCACGGCCTGCGCCTGGTCGACGACCTGCCCGGCGTCACCGATGAAGGGCGCCCCCATGACGCTGTTGCGCTGGAACTCCTCGAGGATCTCGCGCACGGTCGGTGCGTCGGGACCGAGGAAGCGCTCGACGTTCGTGCGGCCCGTCTGCGTGAGGGCCGCTTCGACGTCGAGTGGTTTGTCGGGATCCATGACCGACAGGTCGAGCCCGGTGAAGAAGGCGTACGAAGCGGCCGCGTCCTCGAGCGACCTCGTCCCCGTCTGGCGGGCACGAAGGGCGTGGGCGTCGGCCTCCGTCTCGGCGACGACGAACGTGCCGGCGATGAGGCACTTGATCGAGCGCGGATCGCGGCCGTACTCCTCGGCACGCCGGCGGATGTCGGCGATCTGGGCCGTGAGCGCCGGTACCTCCGCGGCGAGGAAGACTGCTTCGGCGTACTTGGCTGCCAGGTCGCGACCGGGAACGGATGCGCCGGCCTGGAACAACATGGGTGTCCGCTGCGGTCCCGGCGGAACCGGCAGCAGGCCCTTCGCATCGAAGTGCGGTCCGTGGTGCTCGATCTCGCGAACCTTGTCGGGGTCGGCGAAGATCCCGGCCTCTCGGTCGATCACGAGCCCGCCTTCGTCCCAGCATCCCTCCCACAGTTTGAGCGAGAGGTCGACGTGGTCCGCGGCGATCTCATAGCGCAGGTCGTGCTCGGTCATCGGCAACCCGAACAGGCGCGCGGAGGCGTTCTGGCCCGCACCGGTCACGATGTTCCAGCCGATGCGTCCGTTGGTGATGTGGTCGAGGGTTGCCATCTTCCGTGCGACCATCGGGGGTTTCTCAACCGTGGTCGACAGCGTGGTGACGAGGCCGAGTCGTTCCGTCACCGCGGCGAGCGCGGGCAGGATCATCGTGGGATCGGCTTTCGGAAACTGGACTCCGCCGCGCAGGGCCGTCGCCGGGATACCGTCGCCGACGACCGGGTACCCGTAGTCATCGGCGAAGAACAGGAAGTCGACGCCGGCATCCTCGCATCGGCGGGCCATCGTCAACCAGTGGTTCAGGTCGAGGAAGTCGGTCGCGGTGTTTTCGGGTAGCTTCCATGCCCCCATCAGCCCCGCGCACTGGAACATTCCGATCTTCCACGGCTGCTTCATGCCTTCGGAACCCATGTCTTCACCTCTCGCCACTGAACTGAACAGTTCAAAGCTAGGGTGCGATTGTTTCGCCCGTGTCACCGTCCCGAAAAACCTGGACGACCACGGGTCGGCCGGGTCGGCCGGGTCGGCCTGTCAGGCCGAGGGTACGGAGGCGCGCGCGAGGGCAGCAGTCCCCGAAAGATCCCGGATGGCGTCGCGATACGCCGCGCGCAGCTGAGCGGGGTCAACGCCCGACAACAGCAGAAACTGCAAGCCACGGAACAGCGCGATGACCCGCGTCGCGCCGGACAGGGCGTCCTCGGGCGAGAAACCGTCCGCCAGGAGCGTGTCGCGAACGTCTTCGATCCACTCCCGCCCGACACGCTCGATGAAATCGCCCCAGTCGTCCGGATCGCGCATGGCGATGCCGAACCGCTGGAAGAACAGTCGGACGTACGGCCGGCTGTCGGGGTCGGCGAGATCGTCCCACGCTGTGAGCAAGCGCTGCTCGAGATCCCCCGGCTGGCTCAGTCGGGCGAACATGTCACGCAACCGCGGGAAGCTGTCGAACGCGACGAGCGCCGCCTCGCCGATCAGTTCCTGCTTCGAGCCGAAGTAGTAGAGCAGCATGCGATTGTTCGAGCCGATCGCACGTGAGATCGCACTCAGGCTGAGATCGATGACCCCATCGCGCAGGATGAGGTCGACAACCAAGCCCAGCAGGCGCTGACGCTCCGGCGTGTTCTCCACCCGGCTCATCTTACGGGCGGCGGATCGGAGCCCTGTCGGGTGCCGATCAACCCGCGGTCACGGGGGATGCGATGACGGGGTGCGCCGCGCCGAGCCGGTCATTGCCCGGGGTCTCCGACAGCCGCGCGCGGAGCGTGTTGCCGGCCTCGCCGTCGCGAAGCCGGCCGCGTTCGCGCAGGATCGGCATCACGAGCCGCCCGAAGTCTTCGAGGTCGTGGGGCGCAAAGACCGGCTCGATCAGAAAACCATCGAGGTCGGTCGCGGCGATCAGCGACTCGATCTGATCCGCCACCTGGATCGGGCTTCCGACGATACGGAAGCCCCGCGTCCCCCTGCCGCGCAACTGGTCGAGGATCTCTCGCACGGTCGGCGCGCCCGTGCCCTCGGCGTCACCGAGGAAACGCTCGATGTTGC
>NZ_HG779744.1:0-37293 GCF_000582705.2 Microbacterium sp. C448 | reverse complement strand
TCTGCCCGATGGGCCCGCCGGCATCCAGTACCTGGTGCAGCGTTTTGTCGGGGTCGAGCGCCAGCAGATCGATGCCGGTATTGCCGGCGTACAGCGACGCCACGATCTCGTCGGTCTGCATCGCATCGAATTCGGCTTCGTACCGCAGCGCATCGGCTTCGGTTTCGCCGACGAAGACGGTCAGGCCGCACATCAGCGTGATGGCCTCGGGGTCGCGACCGGCCTCGCCGGCGAGCCGGCGGATATCGGCGACGGCCGCGGCGGTCCGTGCGGGGGTCGTCGCCTGCACGAACACGCACTCGGCGTTCGAGGCGGCGAAAGCTCGGCCGGCCGGTGATGTGCCGGCCTGGAACAGCACGGGCGTGCGCTGGGGCGAGGGCGGTGCGCCGAAGTATCCTCGCGACCGATAGTGCGCGCCGTCGTAGGTCACGCGGTGCACCCCGTCGCGCCTCGCGAAGACGCCCGACGCGGCGTCGCCGACGAAGGCGTCGTCATCCCACGCGGTTTCCCAGAACCGAGCGGCGAGTTCCACATACTCCGCCGCCATTTCGTACCGGGTGTCATGCGGCACCATGTTGTCGTGACCGAACACGTCGGCGATCGCGTTCTGCGACGCCCCCGTGACGATGTTCCAGCCGATGCGTCCACCCGTCAGATGGTCGAGGGTCGAGAACCGACGCGCGAGCTGAACGGGATGATCCAGGCCCGTCGACTGCGTCACGACGAAGCCGAGCCGGTCGGTGTGCTGGGCGAGGATCGGAATCAGGTAGTCCGGGTCCAGGCTCGGGAAGTTGATGGCCTTCTCGGTCGCCACATGGGGCAAGTCGCCGTCGATCAGCGGATAGCCGTAGCCCCCCGCGAAAAAGAGGAAGTCGAACCCGGTGTCTTCGAGGATCCGCACCATCCGGATCCAATGCTGCGGGTCGAGGTATGACAGGCCCTCGCTGCGCGGGTGCGCCCAACTGTAGGTGCCACCCACCTGGGGGCCCATGACCTCAAAGACGCCGAAGTGCAGTGTCTTGCTCATGCCGCCAGCCATCCGTCGATCGCGGTCTTCGCCGCGGCCTTGACGTCTGCGGGGGCAAGAGTCGTCTCGATCGACGTCCACGCGCACGCGGCGAGCTGCTCGTCGGCCATGCCGAGGCTCGTGCGACACAGTTCGTACTCGGCCAGGATGTCGGGGCCGAACAGGATCGGGTCATCGGCGTTGATCGAGCACCGCACGCCGGCATCCAGCAGGACCGTCAGCGGGTGCTCGCCGATCTCGGCCACGACGTCGAGCAGCACGTTCGACGTCGGGCACACGTCGAGCGGGATGCCGCGCTCAGCCAGGAGTGCCACCAACTCCGGGTCCTCGACCGCCCGCACGCCGTGCAGGATCCGATCCGCCCGGAGGACGTCGATCGCCTCCCAGACGGACTCCGGTCCCACCAGCTCACCCGCATGGGGTGTCGACTGCAGTCCCGCCGCGCGGCCGATCGCGAAGGCTTCGGCGAAGTCGGCGCAGGGGAAGCCGCGTTCGTCCGCGGCGAGTCCGAGCGACACGACGCCATCGCCGGCGAACCGCGCCGCGGCACGAGCGACCTCGATCGCGTTCTCGAGCCCGGCTGTGCGATCGATCGTCGGCATGAAACCGAACGCAACGCCGTGGGTCGTCGAAGCGGACCGCGCGAGGTCGAGCATCTCGGCGAGCGATGCCTCGAGCGATCCGTACCGCCCGGCGTAGAAGCGAGGGCTCACTCCGAGCTCGAGATAGGCAACACCCTCCGCCGCCTGATCTTCGAAGATCTGGTCCATCAGGATGCCGAGGTGGTCGGGGTGATCCATGGCCGCGAGCAGCCCGCGGTAGGTCTCGCTGAACGCGGTGAACCCGGAGAATCCGCTCGTCACGACGGGCTCGATCCCGAGCGCACCCGACAGGTCGACGAGCGTGCCCGGCCGCATGGCCGCCTCCATGTGCAGGTGGAGGTGCCCCTTGGGCAGGGCCTGCAGATCTCTGACGGTGGCGTCATCGGGGGTGAGGGACTCGGTGAGGGTCATGCGTTTCTCTCTCGTTATCGAAGTGATGGGGCGGAGGTGGGGCCCGGGATGAACTCCCGAGCCCCACCTCACGGGTTTATTCGAGGCTCGCGTGGGCCGCCTCGAGGTAGCTCATGTCGATGTAGTCGTTCGGGTCCGGAAGATCCGCGTAGCCGGCCGCTTCGAGGCCCGGATACATCAGCTCCAGCATCAGCTCGGGGTCCATCCAGAACAGCGGGTCGCCGTACTCCCCCACGACCAACGGCTGCTGCAGTTCGTTCTCACGGGTCTGCTGCACGATGTCGAGACCGAGATCGGCTCCGTACTCGTCGACGGACAGCTGGGCTCCGACAGCGAAGTCCTCGCCGTTCTCTTCCCAGCCCCGGATGGATGCCCGCAAGAAGCCCTCCATCAGGTCGCCGTTCTCTTCGATGTACGCGGAATCGCCGTACACGACGTTGCCGTAGAGTGGCATGCCGAGCTCGGCATACAGCGTCACCACGTAATCGTCGGGCGAGAGTCCGTACTGCTCTTCGAGCATGATCGGCTGGTTGGTCGCGTAGGCGGTGTATGCGACACCCTGGCCGTCGACGAGGGGCGCGATGTCGTAGCCGACCGGGATGAATTCGTAGTCGGGCTCGAGACCCGCGAGCGCGAACACCGCGTCGTAGTTGATCTGGGTGCCCTCTTGCCCGAGCACCGTCTTCCCGACCATGTCTTCGGCGGACGTGACGGGATCATCCGCGAGCGACACGAGCGCGCCGGGGCTCTCCTGGAACAGCGCGCCGATCGCCGTCCAGTCGTTTCCGTCGGCGAAGGTCTGCAGCCACGATTGCGTGCCGGGCACGATACCGAGGTCGGCATCCCCCGCGGCGACGGTCGCCATGGTGGTGGGGGCGTTCGGCCCGCCACCGATCCATCCGACCTCGATACCTTCTTCGGCGTAATAGCCCTCGGCATCGGCGATCCAGAATCCTCCCCACTCGACGTTCTTGATCCAGCCGAGCGAGACCCGGATGGTGGTCAGTTCCTCCCCGACCTCCGTGCTCTCGGCGTCACCCGCCGCACCCGCGCAGCCGGCGAGCGCCAGCGATGCGACGAGCGCGAACGAGGATGCGGTCAAGATGCGCTTGCGGCCGTGCGGTGTGGCTCGTGACAGGGGGTGCGACATGTGACTCCTTGTGTGGGTTGGGCATCTGATCGGGCGAGTTCAAGATCGAGTGGGCTGTTTTCGGCAAGGCTCCCGCCACGGTCGCGCCCCTGCGCGACACTGGCGGATCGGATCGGGATGGATCAGGTGACGCGTGCGTCCACGCGACGCTCGAGCACGCGCGCACCGAGGAACACCAGCACGGACGCGATGGTCGCGATGAGGGCGGTGCCCCAGGCGCGCTCCATATTCATGTAACTGCGCGACTCCGAGAACAGGGCACCGAGTCCATTGGTACCCATGAGGAACTCGGCGAGCATGGCCGCCAGCACCGCGGTCGGGGCGGTGATGCGCACCGAGATCATGAGATTCGGCAGCGCATGCAGGATGCCGAGGCGTCCGAGCACCTGCAGCTTGTTGGCACCCATGACCCGGAACAGATCCGCACCGGCTTCGGGAATCGAGGCCAGCCCCGACAGTGTGAAGACGAAGGCGGGAAAGAAGCAGATCAGCGCGGTTGAGGTGATCACGGCCGCGTCGCCGTAGCCTACGATCCGGGCGATGATCGGGATCATCGCGGTGATGGGAACCGAGCGGATGACGAGGGCTGTCGGTGTCACGACACCCGACAGCGCGGCCGACCACCACACCGCGATACCGGCGACGAAACCGATGAGGGTCCCGCCGATCAACCCGCCCAACGAGACTCCCACGGTGTAGAGCACGGAGGGCAGATAGTCGCCGAATCCCGCGGTGAGGTCGGTGATGACGTTCCAGGGACGAGGAGCGACGGTCGACGTGTAGTCGTTCAGGACGATCCAGAGGTCCCAGGCGACCAGGATCAGGGCGATCGGCCAGAGGTGCAGCAGACCCACACCGAACGCGCGCAGGCGGCTCATGCGAACCTCCGAACGGCGACACGTTGCAGTTGGACGAAGATGAGATATGCCGCCAGCGACATGATGGTCGCCGCCAGCGCCGCCGACCAGAGCAGGGCCATCTGGTAGTTCTGCATGGCGCTGACGAGCACCAGTCCGAGCCCCATCGGGGCACCGAACCATTCGCCGATCGTCGCCCCGAGCACGGCGGCGGGAGCCGCCAGCGTCAGTCCGTCGAAGAAAGCGGGAATCGCCTGCGGCACTTCGAGACGCGCGAGGCGCTGGATGCGCTGGGAACCGAGCACGGTGAAGACGTCTTCGTGCGCGGCACTCGTGTGGGCGAAGCCCGACGTCATCGTGACGAACATGACGAACCCGACGCTGAGTGCCGCGATCACCATCGGCGTATCCTCGCGGCCGACGGTCGTGATCAGAAGCGGCGCCAGGGCGATGGTCGGTACAGCGTGGAGGATGGCCGCGAAGCGATCGAATCCCGGCCGCAGCAGCGGGACGACCAGCGCGAGCGCCGCCCCGATCACGGCAACGGCGACGCCGAGCACGAACCCTTGGGCGGCGGCCGAGAGCGTGACGAGGGCGTTCCGCCACACGAGGCTCGCGCCGGCCGGCGTCGAGACGTACGCCACGACATCCGTCAACGGGGGCCATGCCCGTCCGGCGAGCTGGAACTGTCCGATGAGTTCGGCGCCCAGGATGAGGAGCGCACTGCCGATGACTCCGTAGATGACTTTGGTGGATCGACGGGTGGGCTTCACGCCGCGGCGCTTTCGCTGGCATCGAGGAGCGAGGTGAGCTCGTCGACGAGGGCGTGGAACTCGGGAGAGCGGGTGGTCTCTGCATCCCGCGGACGGGGGAAGTCGACCTTCTTGACCTCACGGACCTGCCCGGGGCGCCCGGTCATCACGATGATCCGATCGGCGAGGATGAGTGCCTCGTCGACATCGTGGGTCACGAGGATCGAGGTGATCTTCTCCTCGCCCCAGATGCGCGCGAGTTCGGCATTCATGCGTCGACGTGTGACGGCGTCGAGCGCACCGAATGGTTCGTCCAGGAGAAGCAGATCCGGGCTCAGGACGAGGGCGCGTGCGATGGACACGCGCTGGCGCATGCCGCCCGAGAGCTGCTTCGGCCGCGCCTTCTCGAAACCGCTCAGCCCGACGAGCTCGATGAGTCCGTCGACTCGGGCGTCGTCGATCTTGCGGCCGGCGACCTTGTAGGGCAGCGCGATGTTCGATCGCACCGAGGCCCACGGCAGCAGGGCGTGCTCCTGGAACGCAACGCCGAGCCGGTGCTGCTTCGCCAACTGGCGCGGCTCGGCACCGAAGATCTCGACGCTTCCGTTCGTCGGCTCGTCGAGCCCTGCCGCGAGGCGCAGCACCGTCGACTTGCCGCACCCGGACGGGCCGATGATGGCGACGAACTCGCCCTCCTCGATCTCGATGTCGACCTGCGCCAGGGCCTGCAACTGCTTACCACGGCCCAGGGAGAAGATCTTGTCCGCCGCACGAATCGAGACGGCCGTCTTGGGTCCCGGGTCCGTGGTCGAGGCCGTCTGAGCGGCGGTGAAGGTGGGTGCGGTGACGAGTGCAGCAGAGGCCATGGAGGGATCCGTCCGGTCAAGAACTTCCAGATCGAGCCACTCGTACGCTTGCTGCTCCGCCCGAGTGAATTGGTTAGTTCAACCGTAGGAACGTCCTGTTTCGGCCAGGTGACGCGATCGTGCGGACCTTGTTACGTTCTCGACGCCGACCCGCTCAGATCACAGGTCGAACTTCTCGTTGTCAGCTTCGAACGCCTCGCCGGTGATCTTGCTCTTGACGAGCGATACGAGCGTTGCGACCTTGCCACCCGGGCTGTCCCAGTACTCGCCGCTCAGAGCGTCGACCTTCAGTAGAACGACGTTCGGGTCTTCGGGTCCGTCGGGGAACCACGCCTCCACCGCGGGGTTCCAGAGTTCCCGCAGCTTCGCGAGATCTTCCACGACAAGCGCGGTTCCGGCGAGTGACAGCCACGAATCGTTGGAGCTGAACGAGACGCCCACGTTGGGGTCGCGCGCGATGTCTTCGACCGCCGAAGCGCTCTTGCCGATGATGAACCAGAGGTCGCCGTCGAACTCGGCTTCCTGAACCGTCAACGGGTGCGCCGTCAGCTTGTCGTCCGTGGTGCGGGTCGTCAGCATCGCGAAACGGAACTTCTTCAAGAGGTCGTTGAGCTTGTGGAGCTCAGATGATGAAGCGGTCATGATGGCGCCTTCCTGCGCGAGGAACCCCGTATCCGGGGATCGTTTCGCACAGTCAACCGCAGCGCTCGGGAGACCGCGGGGGCGTTGACAACGCCACCGAAGGTGCTACGCGCCGGCCGCAGGCACACCGCACCTGGTCAGCTGACGACCTCGGGGAGTTCGCGAATGGGGACGAGGACGATGTCCTGCACCTTCCAGTCGATATCGATACACGCCTGGCGGGCTTCCTCGAGCTCGTCGAGGGTTGGGAGTCGGCCGTCGACGGGCACGACGAAGGCCTCGATGTGGAAGACGTGCCCTTCGTCGCGCATCCGACTACCCGCCGCCGCCACCCAGGGGAGCGCGCGCAGATAGTCGTCGACGCGAGCGGCCACGGGATGCGGCTTCTTGTCGTCGAACGTCGTGGCTCGTTCGTCCATGAGGTCGGCGAGCGCAGCACGAAGGTTTCGGATGCCATCCCACAGGATGCTGGCCGCGATGAAAATCGCAGCCGCGGCATCGAGCCACCACAGCCCGATGCCGATACCGGTGACACCGATGATCGAGCCGAGCGCGGTCATCCAGTCGGCCTTGTTCATGTCTGCGTCGGCGTACAGGACCTTGTTGTGCAGATCTTCCGCGAGCTTCAGCTTGATACGACCGATGAAGACGGGTGGAAGAGCCGTGACGGCCATGACCGCGATCATGAGCCATCCGAGCCAGATCGTCGATCCGAGGATCTCCACCGTTCCGATCGTCGGGTGTTCCGCGGCGACCAGTCCGATCGTGGAGTCGACGATGAGATAGGTTCCCATCGTCGCGAGCGCGACGGCTGCGACGAGATGTCCGACGCCGACCGATCGATGGAACCCGTATGGGTGACGTTTGGTCGGCAGCTTCCGATTGATGCGCACGGCGATGAGGAAGGCGATCGGCGGGATGAAGGAGAGAAGGTCCTCGATCCATGCCGCCTTCATCGCCTGCGAGCTGCCGAGAACGAGGAAAACCAGGGTCACGGTCACGGCGAGAAAGCCGATGGTGATCCACTCGAGTCGGATGGCTCGGCGCAACACTTTCGCCTGACGCTCCGGCAGCTCGGTGTGACCGAATCGCACGGTCTCGCGGCTCACTGACCGACCCTCTCGGTATCGCTGAGGAATGTCTCGAGCTCAGTGAGGAACGCGTTCTCACCCATCGGTGTCAGCATCACGATCTTGAGCGTGCTGCCGTCATCATCGGTCACTTCGGTGTACGGTCTCGTCACGCCCGCCATGTCGATCCAGGGGGTCGCGTCGGTCAGGCCGCCGGCGACGAGATCCAGCTGCCCGCGTTCCAGCTGGCGAACGAGCGCCTCTTCCGCCCCCACGGTCCACGCGGGCTCCGCGCCCAGCGATTCAGCGAATGCTTCGATGAGTTCCACTTCTGGCCCCTCGGGCTCACCGCTGCCGGCTTGGCCTGTCTCGACGAAGCCATCATTCAGGGAGACCCCGACCCGGAGGATGCCGCCGCGGACCGTGTCGAGCGTGCCCGAGGGATCCGCGGGGATCTGTATCCCACAACCCGCAAGTGCGAGCGCCGTCACCACCGTGCCTGCCACCCAGGTGAGGTGACGTGCGCCGGAGCGAGCGCCCATTCTCATGTTCGCCACCGCCGTATCCCCTCGGTCCCTTCCACGGTCCGAGTGTGGCTCCGACGCGTGCGCGACGGGAGGGGGTTGAGCTCTCCCGAAAGGTGTGCTCAACAGTGCGCAGACATCTGCTCAGCGTGTGCGGGCGCGAGACCTCACGCGTGCGGACGGGAGGGGCGGCGCCGCGACCTGCTCGCCCACGACGCTCTCGATCTCGCCGATGCCCTCGATCACCATGCGGACGACATCTCCCGTCTGCAGCGGCGGCGGCGTGAGCCCGCGGTTGCGACCCCACAGCTCGCCCAGGCAGCCACCGTTGCCGACCGTGCCCGAACCGAGGACGTCACCCGGCATCACGCGCGAATTCCGGGATGCGTAGGCGACGAGCTCGGGGAACGGCCACCCCATGTTCGACACCAGGTCTTCGCCGATGAGTTCGTCGTTGATCCGCACCTCGGCGTGCACCGCGAGGAAGCCGTCCTCGTCGAGATACCCCTCGAGCTCGTCGGCCGTCACGATCCACGGCCCGAGGGTCGTGCCGAAGTCTTTGCCCTTGCACGGGCCGAGGCGCACCTTCATCTCACGCGCCTGCAGGTCACGAGCCGACCAGTCGTTCATGATCGTGTACCCGAAGATGTGCGGCGCTGCGGAGATCGCATCGAGGTTCGATCCGTCAGATCCCGGCACGGCGCCGATGACCACCGCGAGCTCGAGCTCGAAGTCGAGACGCTCGGTCACCGGGGGACGCACGGGCTCGCTCGGGGCGAGGATCGTGTGCGGGTTGGTGAAATAGAAGGTGGGGGCCCCGTACCATTCGGCTGGCACATCGCTCTTGCCCTCCACACCCGCGCTCACGCCCTCGACGTGCTCCTCGAACGTCACGAAGTCGCGAACCGACGGCGGAACGACGGGTGCCAGCAGGTCCACGTCCGCGAGGGGGCGCCTTCGGGCACCCGACGGACCGAATGTCTCGGTGTGAAGCGCGCGCGCCGCGTCCAGGCCCTCGGCCAGAACGGATGCGACGGTGCGGCCACGCGGGAACGAAACCACATCCGAGCCCTCGACGAAACCCTCGCCGATCGTGTCCCCGTCGCGCCAGCGAGCGATCCTCATGCGTTGCTCTTCGTCTCAAGTAGAGCCGCGGCGTTGCCGCCCAGAATCCGCTGCGTGATCTCTTCCGACAGCCCGGCCTCACGGATCTTCGTAACGGGTTCGTCGAGCCCCATGTCGAACGGGTAGTCGCTGCCGAGCACCACACGGTCTTCCCCCGCGACCTCGACGAGCGCGCGAAGTGTGCGCTCATCGTGGACGACGGTGTCGAACCAGAGCTTTCGCAGATAGGTGGACGGCGGATGCTCGCAGCCCCGCGCATCCGGACGCACCCGCCAGGCGTGGTCCGAGCGACCGATGACGGTCGGCAGGTAGCCCCCGCCGTGCGCGGCGACGATCTTCACCCCCGGATGGCGGTCGAGCACACCCGCGAAGATCAGGTGCGACAGAGCCACGGCGTTCTCGGTCGGCTGACCCACGGTGTTCGCGAGATAGAACCGATCGAGGCGCTCGTCGAGGCTGCACCCGAACGGGTGCAGGAAGATGACGATGCCGAGTTCGGCCGCACGCGCCCAGAAAGGCTCGAGACGCTCGTCCGAGAGCTCCACATCGCCCGCGAACGACGAGATCTCGACGCCCGCGAGGCCGCGGCCCAGCACGGCGTCGTCGAGATACTCGACCATGCGCTCGGGGTGCTGCATCGGAACGAGCCCGAGACCCGTGAGCCGATCGGGCGCCTGGGCGACATACTCCGCGATCAAACGGTTCGCTTCGCTCGCAACCCAGACCGCGAGTCCCTCGGGCGCCCACGGGTAGAAGTGGTTCGGCGAGGCACTGACCCACTGGCGTTCGACACCCTGGGCATCCATGTCTGCCAGGCGCACATTCATATCGGTCAGCTTCGGGATGCGCTTGCCGATCATCGGGCCTGAGACCGCCTGGCTCGCGGCGCCGTTGCGGCGGAAGTCGAGCGCGGCGGCCTCGGCGACCAGATCGGGCGCTCGCCGCTCGACCTCGGCGTGGAGCGAGGGCAGCAAGAGGTGGGCGTGGACGTCGGTCACACCGCTCTGATGAGCGCTCACGCGGGCTGCGCCATCTTCTGCGCGATCCCGAAGATCAGACCGCCCGCATCCGCGTCGCGATCACCGTCGATCTGCCATTGCCCGAGCTGGACGGATGCCTCGACAACCGCCTGCGCGCGCGGGATGCGGCGCCTGTGGAACTCGTCCCACAGGCCCTGATCGATCTGGTCGCGCGTGGTCAGCAGCTCGGTGAGCACGAAGGCATCCTCGAGTCCCTGTGCTGCGCCCTGGGCGATCGTGGGAGGGCAGCTGTGCGCGGCATCGCCGATGATCACGACGCGTCCGCGGTTCCAGGGCGCCGCCACCAGATGCTGGGTGAACCACGTGTAGTTCGCGTGGGCACCCTTCTCGAGATCCGCGCGGATCGCGTTCCAGGGCCCGCCGTAGGCACGGGACTCCTCGAGCATGATGCGCGTCGCCTCCTCGTCCGAAACTCCGACGCGGTCCTGCGCCTTCTCGACGAGAAACGCGTACATCGAGTCTTCGCCCGTCGGGGTGTAGCCAGCGATGTACACCGGGCCGCCGTAGTACAGCTCGCTGCGCTCGACGTCCGCCGGGCGAGAGACGAAGGTGCGCCAGATGCCCATGCCGGTCGGCTCGGGCTTGGTCTCGATGCCGATCATCTCGCGAACGCGCGAGTTCAACCCGTCCGCTCCGATCACGAGGTCGTAGTGGCCGACGCTCTCGCCGTTCACGATCAGCTCGACGGAATCCTCGGCCTCCTCCAGGCCCGTCACCTTCGATCCGAAGTGCATCGCCGCACCGGCGCTCACGGCGTGCTGGGCGAGGATCCGGGCGAGGTCCGCGCGCGGCATCCCCATCGCGGCGGGGTAGTCGGGGCCGCCGGTCTTCACGTCCGGCAGTGCGGCAACGACCGGGGCGTCGGGGCCGGGGGCACGGAGCGTCAGCCCCTCGAACGCGAACCCGGCGGCGCGAATGTCGTCCCAGGCTCCCAGTGCATCGAATACGCGCAGCGCGTTGCCCTGCAGCGAGATACCGGATCCGAGTGCGTACAGCTCGGACGTGGACTCGTACAGGTCGACATCGACGCCCGCCTTGGCGAGCTGGATGGCGGCGGCGAGCCCGGCGACGCCGCTTCCGACGATGGCGACCTTGTTGACGGCGTTGTTCGCGACGGTCATTTCAGAACCTCTCTGTTCCGGATCGTGGGGGGGGTTACAGCAGGGCGACGGGATTGATCGGCGAGCCGACGGCGCCCGTGATGGGCAGCGGGGGCGCTGAGAGCAGGAATTCCCAGCGCCCGAGTTCGGCACAGGCCTCGCCGAGCTCGTCGAGGTTCCACATCTCGCCGATCGTCAGGCCCATGTTGGGGATGACGATCTGGTGCAGCGGCTGGAAGGCGGGCGCGTCGAACTCGTTGGGGCGCGCCTCGAAGCCCCAGGTGTCGGTCGCGATCGCCGCGATCTCGGTGCGGTGCAGCCATCCCGCGGTCGTCAGCGACAGCCCGGGAGCCGGGCCACCGGCGTACTCGCCCCACCCCTCGCGTACCGCGCGCGTGAATCGACCTGTGCGGACGAGCACGATGTCGCCGCGGCCGACCGCGCTCGTCGCGCCTTGCGCCGCGATGCAGGAATCCAGCTCGTCAGCCGTGATGGCATAGCCATCCGGCAGTTCGCCGGTCTCGGGGGCAAGGTGCCGGCCGAGGTCGAGCAGCACACCGCGCGAGACGATCACGTCACGAGCGTGCTCGATGCCGGTGACCAGGTCGCCCTCGCTCGTGACGACATCCCCGGCACGTCGCCCGTTCCAGGCATTCCCGTGATCGAAGATGTGCCCGAGGCCATCCCATTGGGTCGAACACTGCAAGGGCATCGTGATGTAGTCGTCGGCGCCGCCGATTCCGTGCGGGAATCCCTGATTGCCACGCTCGGCATCCGTTCCCGTATCGGTCATCGTGTGCACGGGGTTGATGCGACGCCGCCACCCCTTCTGCGGGCCGTCCGTGTCGAACTTCTGTGAGAGCGAGATCACGCGGCCCTGCGACACGAGTCGAGCGGCGGTAGCGCGCTTGGCCTCGTCGATGAAGTTGAGCGTGCCCAGCACATCGTCTTCGCCCCATCGACCCCAGTTGCGGTAAGCCTCGGCGCGTGCCGCGATCTCGGACTCGGGGTTCTGCCGGTCAAGGTCCGCTGGGCGCTCGGACGGCTGGGGACGGTCGGCGCTCATCGAGCCCCCGCTATGCAGCGCACGACCTGGGTGCCGAGACCCTGAATCGACCCGGTCATGATGTCGCCGTCGCGCAGGAACCGCTTCCAGTGCTGACCATTGCCCGCGGGACTTCCTGTCAGCAGCAGGTCGCCCGGGTTCAGCGGCGCGGTCTTCGAGGCGACGGAGATGAGCGAGGGAACGTCGAAGATCAGCTCGGCGGTCGTCGCATCCTGCATGACGTCGCCGTTGAGTTCGAGCACCACGCGCAGGTCAGACGGGTCGACGAACTTCGCCGGAACCAGGAACGGGCCGGTCGGAAGGAAGCCGGGCGCGTTCTTGGAGCGGTACCAGTCGGCGCCGATGTCGCCGACGTCCGTCGGGAAGACCAGGTCACGCGTTGTGACATCGTTGACGATCGTGTATCCGGCGACATGATCCATCGCGTCTTCGGGCTCGACGTCGAACGCTCGGCGTCCGATGACGATCGCGAGCTCGAGTTCCCAGTCGTGCGTCTCGCTGTACGAGGGCAGTTCGAGCGCGACGTCGTCGCCGACGACGCACTGCGGTAGGCCGATGAAGAAGAACGGACGCCCGCTCGCGGCGCGCGCATCCATCACCTTCTCGGCGTGGGCGCGCACCTCGTCGGTGCTCCGGGACGGATCCCCCTTCGACAGACCGGCCATGATCAGCTGGATGACGTGGGTGCGGTAGTTCGCGCCCGCCTGCAGCACCTCGCGGGGCTCGACCGGGGCGGTGAGTGTGACCTCGTCGAGCGGCCGCCAAGGGCCGTCCTGCCCGGCGAGTGCTTCGAGTCGATCCCACGCCGGATCGGCGAGGAAGGAGTTGAGGTCTTCCGCGCCGAGTTCGGCGGGAGTCAGAGGCCGGATTCGGTCACCCGCGACGAGGCCGAGAACGGCGCGTCCCTCCTCGTGGAAGCGCGCTAGCGCGAACGGGGCTTCGAGGCCTGCGGACGTCTTCGTCATCTTTACTCCTTGCCGATCAGGTGGAACGAGCCGGGGCGGCGCGATCGGCGGCGCCGCCCGAGCCCGGTCTCAGGTTCTCAGCCGTGCTGGGTGTACGGGTTGAAGAGCTTCTCGCGGATCTCGTCCGGAACTCCCTCTTCGGTAGCTGTGGGGCCGTCGGCAGCGGGGAACGACTCCGTCATCGACATCGGCATCGACGCGTTGCGGTAGATGTTGCTCGACCCGAGCGACGGCTTCCACGTGTTCGGCGTCCAGTCGGGCACGTAGTTGCGGTACCCGCCGGTGTTGAGCTCGATACGCATCGACGAGGGCTCACGGTAGTAGAGGAAGGTCTGCTCGCCGATGCCGTGGATGGAGGGGCCGTATTCGATCGCGACGCCATCCTCCATCAGGGTGTCCGCCGCGATGAGCAGCTCTTCGTAGGTGTCGACCCAGAACGCGTAGTGGTTGACGCGGCCGGCGCGCGACGATCCGTCGAGAACGACGCCCAGGTCGTGCGACTTCTCGTTCGTGGTCAGGACCGAGAACACCGAGATGGGGGCTTCGTCGAGGACGGTGCGCGCCATGATGCGGAAGCCGAGGACGTCGTTGTACCACTTCGCGAAGCCGTCGACGTCGCTTGCGGCGATCGTGACATGGTCGAGCTGACGGGGCGCTCCGGCGACCTTGGACCGCTTCGACGGACGGTCGGGGAAGATCGACGCCTCGTGTCCCGGGGCCTGGAAACGCTCTACGTCCCAGTGCAGAGTCATGGGGTGGCCCCACGGTCCGACGAAGCGGAGCGCCCGGCCCACCTTGTATCCGTCGAACCACTCGACCTCGACTCCCGCGGCCTCGAGGCGCTTCGCGGCCTCGTCGAGGGCCTCGGCGCTGGACGTGCGCCACGCCATCGTGTCGAGCATCGCCTCATCGCCCGGGACGACGACGACGGAGTATGCGTAGTAGTCACCCCAGCAGCGGAGGTAGACGCGGCCATCCTCGCGGGCGACCTCCGTCAGACCGACGTGCGTCTTGTAGAACTCCACCGAGGCCTCGACGTCGGGCGTCGTGATGGCCACATAGGAGAGGTGGGAGAGAAGTTTGATCATCTTCGATCCTTTCTGAAGCAGGCGGGCACCGGATCTGCCCTGCTCAACCAGCATGCGAGGAGCAAACACATAAGGGAAGTCGATTCTGGCGATGTCGAGTATCATTCCCCTTGATACGCCCCGCACCACGACCGCATGGACCTCGACAGCACCGCACCCGCGCGAAGGAGCGCACCGTGACAGACAGCTCCCGACTCAATCGGCTCGACCTCAATCTGCTCGTCGCCCTCGACGCACTCCTCACCGAACGCAGCGTCACACGCGCAGCGGAACGGCTTCACCTCACCCAGCCCGCGCTGAGCGCCTCGCTCTCGCGCTTGCGCGCCCATTTCAACGATCCGATCCTGGCGCGGCGAGGTAACACCCTCGAGCTGACGCCGTTCGCAGTCCGGCTGCTCGATCACGTGACGACCGCACTCGAGGCCGCACGACGGGTCTTCGACAGCCAGGCGACCTGGACCCCCACCGAGTCGACGCGCGAGTTCTCGGTGTACGGATCCGACTACGGCTTCGCGACGATCGGTACGGTCGTTTCACGGCTCGCCGCCGAGCGGAGCCCCGGAGTCCGTTTCCGTTTCATGCTGCACACGCCGCAGGTCGTCGAGGATGCCTCCAGTCGGCTGCGCTCCGCCGACGCGATGCTCATCCCGCACGGGTTCTTGAGCGACCTGCCGTACATCGACGCGTGGCGCGACGACTGGTTCGGGCTCGTCGCGGATGAGAACGAGGACGTCGGCGACGAGCTGACGATGGACAATCTCGCGGCGCTTCCCTTCGTCATGACGTACGCCTCGCGCAATGCCTTCACCTCGGTGGGGCGGCAGGTTCAACAGCTGGGCATCGAACCGCGCGTCGACGTCGTGGTCGAGAGCTTCCTGAGCCTTCCCCACTTCGTGCAGGGCACGAACCGGATCGGACTCATCCAGGGAGCCCTCGTTCCTTTCGCCCGGCAACTCGGCGGGACCCGCGTCATGCGGCTTCCCTTCCCCGCCACATCCATCGTGAATGCGCTGTGGTGGCATCCCGTGCACTCTCGCGATCCCGAGCACGCGTGGATGCGCGACCTGTTCGCCGAGGCAGGCCGAATCGTCGAGTACGGCATTCACGCGCACGCGCCGTGACACCCGCCGCGTGGATGGCGCCCGTCAGAAGCAGCGTCTAGCGGGCGCTCCCTTCGCGGCGCCGACGCAGGTAAGTCGAGACGAAGACCGCGATCACGAGCGCGACGCCGTTGAAGACCGAATCGACCCACGACTGGGCCCCGGCGAGGGTCAGCCCGCTGACGGCGACGGCCACGAAGAGCACACCGATGATCGTTCCGACGATGTTGAAGCGACCCGGTCGAATCGCCGTCGCACCGAGGAAGACGGCGGCGAGGGCGGGAAAGAGCAGCTCGGTTCCGGCGCTCGGGTTCGCCCCGCCCGTGCGTGCGCTGAGCAGGACACCGGCGACTCCGGCGAGCGTGCCCGCGAGGACGAAGCCGACGAGGGTCAGCCGGGACGCACTGATTCCGACCAGATCCGCGGCTCGCCGGTTCGAACCCACCGCGTAGAGGCGTCGACCGAAGGGCGTCCAGGTCAGGACGTACCAGATGATCGCGAACACCACGATGACGACGTAGAGGACCATCGGAAGACCGAGCCACGTCTGCGAACCGAAGGCGATCATCGACGGGTCGATGCCGTAGATAGGCAGGCCGCCCGAGTACCACTGCACCAGGCCTGCGAGAGCCGTCGCGACACCCAGCGTCGTGATGAACGCGTCGAGTCCGACGACGGCGACCAGCCAGCCGTTGATCAGGCCGACGAGAGCTCCTGCGGCGAGCGCGAGCAGGATCGCGACCGGAACGGGCAGCTGGAGCTGCGCTTGCGCGCCGGCGCAGACCATCGCCGCGACCACAGTGTTCGCCCCCACGGAGAAGTCGAAGTTGCCGGTGATGAGAGGGATCATCACGGCGATGGCGCAGAGCATCACGACCGACTGGTTGGCAAGCACGACCGACAGGTTGGCGGGCGAGAAGAAGGTGGACGAGCTGGCCGGAAGCACGGCGAAGAACACGATGATCACGAGCAAGAGAACGGGGAGCCCGTAGCGCTCGCCGACCGCCGAGAAGCTGCTGCGCTGCACGGGGATGGTTCGGGTCTGGGGCGAAGTCATGCGGGTACTGGCTCCTCTGCCATCATCGCGTTCGCGATCTCGTCGCGCGTGGTGTGTGCGGAATCCAGGACGACGGCGATACGGCCGGCCCGGAAGACCGCGATGCGGTGGGTAAGTGTGAGTAGTTCGTCGAGATCGGACGACGCGACGAGCACCGTGGCACCCGAACGCGCGGCGTCGACGATCTTGTCGTAGACGTCGTGACGGGAGACGACATCAACACCCTGGGTAGGTTCGAGCAGCAGGATGAGCTTCGGGTCGCGCTGGAGCCAGCGCGCGATGATCACTTTCTGCTGGTTTCCGCCCGAGAGGACGCCGAGGGGGACATCCGCGTTCGCGGCCCGGACGTCGTACCGTGTGATCGCGTCATCCGACGTGTGCTGCTCGCGCTTGCGAGACAGCGTGAGACCGTTCCACAGGCGATCCAGGACGGACACACTGATGTTCTGCGTCACCGACATATCGGCGAAAGCGGCATCGGCATGGCGATCCTGCGGGACGAAAGCGCTGCCGGCGGCCATGGCCTCGCGAGGCGTGCGGGGGGCGTAGTCCGCTCCGTCCACCGCGACCGAACCGGCCACGACGGGGAGGGCTCCGAAGAGGGCGCGAACGACGTCTGCGTGCCCCGCGCCGTCGAGTCCCGCGAATCCGAGGATCTCACGCTCGCCCGCAGTGAAAGACACCGACCTGCTCGCGCCCGCGGTCAGGCCGAGCACCTCGATCCGGGTTGGCCCCGCCTCGTGCTCGACGAACGAGCGCGGCATCTCGCGACCCTCGCCCCCGGTCATCAGACTCACGACCTGGGGCAGCGGCATCGCGTCGAGTGGCGCACTGCCAACGGATCGTCCGTCGCGGAAGACGGTCACGTCGTCCGCGACGGAGGCGATCTCGCTGAAGCGGTGACTGACGAGGACGATCGTCTGACCGCCGTCGGCACGCTTGCGGATGGCTCGCATCAACTCACCCGCGTCGTGCTCGCCGAGCGCTGCCGTCGGCTCGTCGAGCATCAGGATCGAGTCCGCGGACTCGGCGTCGTCGAGGGCCCGCGCGATCGCGACCATCGCCCGCTGGGCGGGCCGGAGATGCGCGACGAGCGTTCGGGCATCCGCCTCGATCTCGAAGGTTTCGAGTAGCGCCTGAACGCCGGTACGAAGCTCGCGCTCGCGAATGGCACTCCATCGAGTCGGGTACCCGCGACTCAGACCGATGTTCTCGGCGATGCTCAACTGCGGAAAGAGCCCCAGGTCCTGGTGCACGAATCGAAGCCCGAGACTGCGAGCAACGGCGGGCGAGACATCCGCCATCGCCAGCTCGCGTCCTCCGAGGTGAAGAGTGCCTTCGTCCGCCGTATAGACGCCGGCGAGGGACTTGATGAGCGTGGATTTACCCGATCCGTTGCCACCGAGCAGCGCGTGCACCGTCCCGCGACGAACGACCAGTTCCGCACCGACGAGAGCACGGAAGTGCCCGAAGGTTTTGGAGACGCCGCTCGCGCGCAGGCCGATGGCGTCGGAGGTGACGCGCTGCTCGGTGGCCATGGGACTTAGCGCTCCCAGACCGACAGGTAGTCGGCCTGGAAGTCGATCGTCGGCGTGTAGCTGAACGGCTGCCCGGCGTCAGGCAGGTTGTTCTCGGCATCCACGACCTGCAGACCGATGCCCGCGGGCAGGATGTCCTGACCGGCGAGGCTGCGCAGCGCCGCGTCGACACCCGCCCAGCCGTTCCACTCGGCGGCGCTCGCGACGGTAGCGTCCTGTCCTCCGGCGGATCGGATGACCTCCCAGTTCGGGATGGACCCGAAGTTGCCGACCACGTGCAGGGTCTCGCCCCGACCGGACGCGTTGATTGCCTGGCCGAGGCCGGCGAGGAACCATCCGTCGATCGGGATCGCCACGGCGTTCGCGTCGGCGTACTGCAGCAGCGCGGTCGAGAACTTCTGCGGCAGGGTGCCCGTTGCCAGGTCGGAGTTCGCCAGCTGAACCGTTCCGACGATGCTGCATCCCTCGCACTCGGCGAGACGAGCCTCGAGTGCCTCGGTGATGATCGGGCCCCACTGCGTGTCGTTGAACTCGACCTGAAGGAGCTTCACGGCGCCGTCGGTCTGACCGATCAGCCAATCCGCCTGAAGTTCGCCGACCTTCGACCAGTACTCCTCGTACGAGAAGCCCTCGAGCATCGTGACGTTCGCGGTGTACAGCGACGGGGTGCAGTCGACGCCACCCACGTTGACCGTGGTGATCCCCGCGTCGGCCGCCTCTTGCAGGGCGCCGCTGATGGCGCCGCAGTCCTGGCCGATCGTGATGATGACGTCCGCCTGTGCGGCGATGCCCTGACGGATGCAGCTTCCCCAGCCGTTCGGGTTGAGCTCGCCGTCGCAGACGCTCGCTTCCCACCCGATCTGCTCGGATGCGTCGACCGCGCCGGCGGCGGGTGCCGCGCAGGTCGTGGCGAGCTCACCGCACGAGACGACCCATGCGGTGATGTCGCTCGGTACGGCGACGGGTTCGGTCGGCGGGGCGCCGACCACGCCTTCGTAGGCGGCGGCGAGCGCCGATGCCGCGTCGCCACCGGCGGGTGCGGATGCCGAGGGGGTGTCGGTTCCTCCACCGACGGTCCCGGTGGAACAGGCCGTGACGACGAGGGCGATCGTCAGTGCGAGGAGCGCGCCGACGAGCGGCCGACCTCTGCGGGTATGTGATTTCACGGAATCTCCCTTGATTCGATGTCTGGTGCAGACGTGTCGAAATGTATAGGACCGCAAGCGCCGAGAGAATAGGCCGAAAACGGTCGAAAACGACCGTTGGGCAGCCCCTCCGCGCGCCCACACACGCCACACCATGAGGCTGTTTTCGGCACGTCCAGACGGCTCGCCCGAAGACTCCGCGGGCGGGTCGACCCGCGCGTATCCGACGCAACGACGCCGCTGGCTTGTCGTTGCCGAAGGACCCGCAACCCGCGGAACGACGCGCTTTTCCGGCGTCTCGAGTGCCCCCGGCCGCGGTTTCGGAGTGCCGTTGTGACATGTGTCACCGAGCCGTCACGGGCGTCGCGCTCAGCGCCCGATCGGCGGACCCGGATTCCTGCCCGGAGCATCCGTCCGTCGGGGCTGCGCGGGCCGATTCGAGGGGCGATTCCGGCGTATCAGGATCGTAGATGGACCCATCAGGATCCTAGATGCGTGCCGCACGAGCGAGGCAGGATACGGCTGATCAGCCCTTCAAAATCAGGGCTGCGCGGGGTCACCCGAGATTGAACTCTTCGACTACAGGTGGACGGGTGTGCTCACGAGCGCACGCAGAGCAGTGTCTCCGTTCTCGATGCGAAAGCGGTCCGGCAATTGCCACGGATTCGCACGCTCCCAGAGCACTAGAGCCAGATCGCCGACGTCCGCGCGCAGCACTTCAGACGCGAGGGGCACGTCTGTCCCTATGGCGGCGATGACGTTCCAGTCCGCCGTGAATCGCCAGCTGCGGTCGATGTCGTCCGCCACCAGGAAGAGATCGTGCGGAAGGGGCTCGATCCCGCGAGCACGCGCGGCGGGCACAAAGACCTCCACGAACTCGTCGATGGCGTCGGCCTGCTGTCCGAGTTCCAGCTCCTCCGGCATCGGTGGCGCTGCGTCGCTGGCCGTCCGGAGGTCCCAGAGATGTTTGGCCGCCTCGTACGTGTCATCCGACGCCCCCAGAACGAGGTGATGGATGGCGCTTCAAACAGTGTCCAGCACTCGCGGTCCGGGTTCACGCTCGCAAGCGTTGCCACGAGCCTGCGGCTCGTTTGCGTGAACCACTCGACGGGATCCTCGTCTTCGGGGCGAACGAGGGCCTTGCGATCCGCGGGCGCCCCGGTGCGCACGATCTCGGTAACCCAGGCCTGGACGTTTCCGAGGTGATCGATCATCTGCCCGGCAGTCGGCCAGATCGCGCTCTGCACGATGGCATCGGCCCCGACTGCCGCGGCTTGCTCGGCGAACGCCCGGTTGAGGGCCTCGAGGCCATGAAGCGACATCATGACTTCATCTTGGCCGAAACGATGTGGCGGAGACGGAGGGATTTGAACCCCAAAGAGTCCCGCTCGGACCCATTCCAGTTCGATCAGAAGGCCGCGGATTCATGCGGTTCCAAGCGTGTTGCGGTCGGTGTTCGACCCCTTTCGGTCGGTCTCGTTCGTGTTGAGATGTGGGCACCGTATGGGCACGGACCCGGGGCATGCGGATGGCCTGCACGGGGACATGCGCGAAGACAACGAGCGTCCAGGACCGCAATCTAGCGGAGAGAGCCGTGTGTGCACTAGTCGGGCAATCCGGGCTTGATGGGCGCCGTCGTCCGCCACTCAAGACCCGGATACACCTGTCACCGCACGACGACGGTTGCGGTCGCTAGCCGGTTGAGAACCTGCTGGCTGGTGGATCCGAGGATGAACCGGGCGATCGGTCCACGGCCGTGGGAGCCGATGACCGCGAGCCGCGCGTTCATCGCGAGCCGGTTGATCACCGCATCCGGGCTGTAGCTGCTCTCGACGACACTGCGGACGACCAGATCGGGGTAGAGCTGCGCGAGGCCGGCAAGCGATATCGCCAGCGACTCCTCCGTGAGGATCTGCATGTTGCGCAGGTACTCATCGGGATACGTTCGCATCCCGAGCGGGATGGCGACGGGCGACCAGGTGCTCACCGCGATGAGCGGCTCACCGGAACGCTCCGCCTCCGCCGCCGCAAAGGCGATCGCAGCTTCCGATACCGCCGACCCATCCGCTCCGACGACCACGCCCTCGCGCGCCGCCATATCGAGGTCGGGTACGACGACGACCGGGCAGTGCGCGCCCGCGGTGATGCGGATCCCGTGCGGCCCGCGAGCAGGACCCGACTCGGGGCCCCGGTAATCACTACCGATGACCAGAAGGGCTGCTCCCGTCGAGGCCTCGATGAGCTGTTCAACGGGATTGCCCCGACCCACGCGCGTCTCGACGGGCACTCCTCGTTCGCGAACGCGCTCGGCTTCTCGATCGAGCAGGTGCTGCGTGAGCTCGAGCGCCTCGTCGATCACTCGGCCCTCGCCGACGACCCCGACCGCGCCTCCGACGATGGAAACGAGTTCTACCGCATCGCCCCGACCGGCGGCTCGATCGGCGGCCCAGTCGACGGCCCTCCGCGACGCAGCCGCATCCGTCACACCGACAACTACTCTTTCGCGCACTTCGCACTCCTCTGCTCGAGGCGACGCTGTGGCGGTCGCCGCGCTGCTTCCACCTCCGACTATTCCCGATCACGGTGGGCACGCGCCAGGACATAGGTCCCGCTCCCTCCTCGTCGGGCACAGAGGGACCATGGGCCCTATCGGTATCGCTCGCGGTGGCGCACTGTGGGGGTACAGCGGCGAGCGATCTGTGTTGCTTCGCCGAGTTCTGAGAGACGACAGGTATTGGGCGTTATGACTGCAGTGAACTCCGCCGAATCTCTCCAGCCCGGCCTGCCGTCCGAGCGCCCGCCGGAAGACCTCACGCACCACCCGGGCGCCTCGTCGGGCTCACCGAGCAAGCCGCATGCGCACCACGCCACCGATGTCCTCGAGGGGCTCGACACGAGCCGCTCGGGGCTGCGGTCGAGCGACGTTGATCGGCGTCACGCGCACTTCGGTCCGAACAGCTTTCCTGAGCCAACGCGAACGCACCCCATCGTGCGCTTCCTCGCACAGTTCAACAACGCCATCATCTACGTGCTCCTCGCGGCGGCCGTCATCAAGCTCGCCTACAGCGACTACATCGACGCGTCCGTGATCCTCGCTGTCGCGATCATCAACGCCATCATCGGCTTCGTCCAGGAGGGGCAGGCAGAGAAGGCGCTGCTCGGCATCCGCCGCATGCTCTCGCCACAGGCGACGGTACGCCGGGACGGCGGGTGGCACGACGTCGAAGCTGCCACGCTCGTGCCGGGCGACATCATCAGGGTGGGCGCCGGCGACCGCTCACCCGCCGATGCGAGGCTCGTCGAAGCACGCGATGTGCGCGCAGACGAGGCGGCATTGACCGGCGAGGCGGTGCCCTCCGACAAGCACACGGATCCGGTCGTGCGCGATGCCCCCGTCGGCGACCGCGACAACATGCTGCACGCGGGGTCGGTCGTGGTCGGCGGGCGGGCCGTCGCGGTCGTGACTGCGACGGGCACGCGCACAGAGCTCGGACGGATTCAGCAGCTGGTGCGCGACGTCGAGCAGACCGATACCCCACTCATCCGCTCGATCAACCAGCTCGGACGCCAGATCACGGCGATCGTGCTCGCGCTGATGGTCATCATGGTTGTGTTGGGGTTCGTCCTGCACGGCGACCCGTTCGACACCCTGATCTCTTCTGCGATCGCCTTCGCCGTGGCCGCCGTCCCCGAGGGGCTGCCCGCCGTCGTCACGATCACGCTGGCGCTCGGCGTGCGACAGATGGCCGCTCAGCGCGCGATCACGCGCCGACTCGCTGCCGTCGAAACCCTGGGGTCGGTCACCGTGATCTGCTCGGACAAGACGGGAACCCTGACGAAGAACGAGATGACCGTGCGGGCAGCGGCGACCCCGAATCGCCGCTACACGGTCACGGGCGAAGGCTACGACCCCGAGGGCACCGTGCTGGCGGAGGGCGCCACCGACGAGTCGGGCCCGGAACATCCGCACTCGGGCGATCTCACCGAGATGGCCACGATTCTCGCGCTCTGCAACGACGCTCGCCTCGACCACGCCGAGACGGGCGAGTGGCGGGTCGTCGGCGATCCCACCGAGGGCGCCCTGGTGAGCTTCGGGCGCAAGGCGAACGTCGAGTTGACGCCCTTCACGCGTGTCGACGAGATCCCCTTCGATGCCGACGTCAAGTACATGGCTACGCTCGACAGGTCGGCTACCGGCGAGCAGTTTGTCTCGGTCAAGGGTGCGCCCGACCGGGTGCTCGCGCTCTGCGCGTTTCAGCGGTCCACCGACGGAGGTCATGCTCCCCTCGATCCCGACGCGTGGCAAGCGCTCATCGATGACTACAGCGCCCGGGGCATGCGCGTCCTCGCTGCGGCGCGCCGCGACCTGCCGACGGATGCCGTGACCGTCGAGCCCGGCGACCTTCGCGAGCTCGTCATGCTGGGCGTCGTCGCGATCGCCGACCCGCCTCGGCCCGAGGCGACCGCAGCAATCGCCAAGTGCCAAGATGCCGGCATCCGCGTGAAGATGATCACGGGTGATCATGCGCTCACCGCCCACGCGATCGCGGCCGAGATGGGACTGACTGACGCCGATGCGAGCGTTCTGACGGGCGCGGACGTGGATGCCCTCGACGACGCCCAGCTGGAGGATGTCGTCACCGATGTCGACGTTTACGCGCGCACGAGTCCCGAACACAAACTCCGCATCGTCGCAGCCCTCCAGTCGCGCGGCGGTGTCGTCGCCATGACCGGTGACGGCGTCAACGACGCCCCGGCGCTCACCCGCGCCGATGTCGGGGTCGCGATGGGCATGAAGGGAACCGAGGCGGCGAAGGATGCGTCGGATGTCGTGCTCGCCGACGACAACTTCGCCACGATCGAGCGGGCCGTCAGCGAGGGCCGCCGCGTGTACGACAACCTGCAGAAGTCGGTCGTCTTCATCCTGGCGACGACTCTCGGCCAGGCGCTGGTCGTCTTCACCGCCGTCGTCATCGGCTTTGCGGACCCGCTGCAACCCACGCAGATCCTCTGGGTGAACCTCGTCACCGCGGTCACCCTGTCGCTCGCATTCGCCTACGAACCCGTCGAGCCGGGAACGATGAAGCGCCGTCCACGGCCCCCCGGCGAGTCGATCCTCTCGGGCAAGCTCTTCCTGCTGGCAGGCATGGGGGTCGTGGTGGCCGCGGCGACCACGACCGCATTCTTCGTCGAGCTCAACAGGAGCGGCGACCTGGACATCGCACGAACCGCGGCGGTGACCGTACTGGTGGTCACCCAGATCGCGGTCCTGTTCAATGTCCGTCTGCTGCACGGTTCGAGCTTCACTCGCCGTGTCTTCACAGGGAATCGTGTCATCTGGATCTCGATCGCCGCGCTTGCCGCCCTGCAGACGGCGTACACCTACCTGCCCCCCTTCCAGTTGTGGTTCGGCTCGGTGCCCCTCGGCTTCGTACAGTGGACCACCGCATTCACCTACGGCCTCGCCGTCTTCCTGGTCATCGAGGCAATCAAGGTAATCGGTCGTCGTGCCGCGCCCGGCGGATGGCGGCGCGCCGATCCGTCCGGTCGAGGAATCGGCGTAGTTCACGGCTAACCGACACCTAGGGCACCCGCCTCGCACTCACCGGATCTTCGTCCGCATCGACCTGGAAGATCCTGGTAGCAACGGCGCCATGGCTTCTGGGATGCGAATCGCTTTCGACGTGGGCATCACGACGCTGTCGAAGATTCGGCTGTTGTCGGCCTTCCACCGCGACGGTGGCCGGGTCAACCTCGGCCTCGTCGCCAAGCCGGACGACGTCGTCACGCTGCGTCCGGCGCGGGTAGTCCATGCCGCCACGCCACAGAGCGCATCACGTCAGAAGGAGTCGTCCGGCATCTCGTCGATCGCCGCCGCATCGGCTCGAGCCCGTCTGCTGCGGGGCCTGGTCGCTTCTCGGATGCGCCGCACGATGAGGACTGCCACCCCGAGTGCGAGCGCGGTGTAGACGACGTAGTCGAGATATGACAGGTAGCCCTCGAGTCGTTCGTGTTGGGTCCCGAGCGCGGCACCCACCCCGATGAGCAGCGAGTTCCATGCGCCGCTGCCGACGATTATGTAGATGCTGAACCGGAGGAGGTTCATGTGAGATGCGCCCGCGGGGAGTGAGATCAGGCTTCGAACTCCCGGGACCAGCCTGCCGACAAGAACCGTCCAACTGCCACTGCGGAGGAACCAGTGCGCTCCGCGATCGAGGTCTGACCTGCTCACGAGCTTCGTCGCTGCGAGAAAGGTGACTGCGCGTTCCATACCGATGGCGTAGCCGATCCAGTACAGCAGCAGTGCCCCGATCCACGATGCGAACGTGCTCCAGAAGATGAGCCATCCCAGGTTGAGGTCGCCGCTCTGGCTGAGGTACCCGGCGAACGGCAAGATGACTTCGCTGGGGATCGGGGGGATGAGAACCTCGATGAAGACGAGCACCCCGACCCCGAAGTCCCCGAACGCTGTCAAGACATCCGCGGCGAAGCCGGTCAGGCCGGTGAAACCATGATCAGTCGCCGAGCTCGCAGCGGCGCTCATTCAGTGGACCTCCCGCTGTTGGCGCGTGAACATCGGATGGTCATGAAACGGTGGACAGTTCCGCTGGTCCCGGCAGGACTTCGCGCAGCAGGTCATCCATCGTGACGATGCCGAGGAGCGTGTCGCCGTCCACCACGGTCGCGAGCTGCACACGTCCGTACCTCATTCGCGCCAGCGTGTCGTATGCGGATGCATCGGGAGTGGTGACGAGGGCGTCCCGAGCGATGTCGGCGGCAGGTGTCGCCAGGTCGATCGCCAAAGTGTCACGGACGTGTGCCACACGGGATCCCGCGCCCGTTCCGACGAGGATGCGAAGGTGGCCGGATGAAGCCGCTACCTCCTGAATGTCGGCCGCGGTCGCGGTCGCCGGCACCGAGGTCGGCACCCTGTCGGTGCGCACGATGTCGCCCACCGTGAGCGTGCCGAGCGCGATCGCCCGCGCGATGGGCGCCGAGAACTGCACGTCCAGTGTCCCGGCGGCACGCGAATGCGCCACGAGTTCACGGATGGTGTCCGCATCCTGTCCGCCCGCAGCCGCCTTCTCGACCGGCTCGACGCCCGACGCTCGGACGAGGCGGTTTGCGATCTGGTTGATCCACAGCAGGAACGGCCGCAACGGCCAGGTGAAGGCCCGCGCCGCGATACCGGTCGCCTTCGCAGCTGTTTCCGGATGCGCGATCGCCCATGACTTCGGGGCCATCTCGCCGATCACCAGGTGAAGGAAGGTGACGACGATGAGGGCGAGCATGAAGGCGATGACACCCGAGAGGACATCGGGCAGGCCCAACTGTTCGAGCACGGGTGCGAGCGCGTAGTCGATGGCGGGCTTCGTGATGGCGCCGAGCAGGAAGGTGCAGGCGGTGATGCCCAACTGGGCGAAGGCGAGCATGACGGTCAGCTCGTTCATCCCGCGCAGAGCCGCTCGCGCCGACGCGCTGTGGTCGGCCTCTTGCTCGAGCCGGTGTCGGCGTGCGGCGAGCAGCGCGAACTCGACGATGACGAAGAACGCGCTCGCGAGAATGAGTGCGGTCGTGATGATCGTGACCATCCACCAGCTCATCGGGTCACCTCCTCATTCGAGGCATCCGCCGGGATGAGCGCGTTGTTACCCGCTGTTTCGCCAGCCGTCTCGCCAGCCGTCTCGGTGGCATCGTGATCGACCTCGCGGAGTCTCACGACGAGCTGCGACGGCACGTGTCGTTCGACCTCGGTGACCTCGACGTCGAGCCAACGCTCGATGTGCATGCCCTGCACCGTCTCGGCCGGCTTCTCGGGCAGGGTGATCCGAACGCTCACGCCCACGGGAACCAGGTCGCCGTGTTCGCTGATTATCAGGCCCGCGATGGTCTCGGCATCGCCGCGGGGCAGATCATGTCCGATCAGTCGCTCGACCTCGTCCAGGTGCACGTCACCGGGCAGGGTCCAGTGGTCATCTCCCACATTCACGACCTCGTGGACATCCATGTCGTGCTCGTCCGAGATCTCGCCGATGACTTCTTCGGTGAGGTCTTCGATGGTGAGGATGCCGTCGAAGTTGCCGTACTCGTCGACGACGCACGCGAGTTCGTTGCGGGTCTGGCGCATCCGCTCGAGTGCGACGGGCAACTGCATCGTCGTGGGGATGACGACGGCGTCGCGCATGACCGTCGACACCGGCGCATCGTTGTCGTGCTTGTTGCGAAGCAGGTCGATGAGTTCTACAACGCCCACCGGATCATCCTCGTCGCCGATCACGGGGTAGCGGGTGTGGCCGGTCGCCATCAGCGCCCGGACCTCGCCGATCGTGGTGTCGGGAGAAATCGAGTCGATGCGCGAGCGCGGAACCATCGCGTGCTCCACGTCGCGCTGCGGGAAGTCGAGGATGCGGTCGATGATCATCGACAGATCGTCCGGCAGGTCCCCGCTGACGCGGGATTCCTCGATGATCGCTTCGAGATCGCGTGCCGTCGCGCTCTCGTCGACGTCCTCGAGCGGCTCGATCCGCAACAGGCGGAGCAGGGCGTTCGCGGCGACGTCGAACACCGTGATGAGCCATCCGAATGCGAGCAGATAGATGCGCGTCGGCATGGCGAGCGCGCGGGCAAGGGGTTCGGGGTTCGCGATGGCGAGGTTCTTGGGATAGAGCTCACCGAAAATCATCGTGACGATCGTCGCGAGCAGCAAGGCACCGATCGTGCCCACCAGCACCGAGACCGTCGGGTCGATGCCGACCCCGCCCAGCAGCGTACCCAGCGACACACCGATCAGCGGCTCGGCGACGTAGCCGATCAGCAGGCCCGTCACCGTGATCCCGAGCTGGGCGCCCGAAAGCATGAAGGACGTGCGCTTGGTGATGGTGAGCACGCGCTTCGCTTGCGCGTCGCCCTTCTCTGCCAGCGCCGCCATGCGGGAGCGGTCGACCGACATGTAGGCGAACTCCTGCGCGACGAAGAATCCGCAGGCGGCGATGATCGCCAGCGTCACGAGCACACCCACCAGCAGAGTCAGCGCTGCCTCGAGCATCGAAATTCACCCCCTCGAAGATTGAGGGGGCTCGGTGATCGACCCTCCTGGTCGGTGGAGGCACGATGATGGCTCACGGGGTTTCTCTCTCGTGGGTCAGTGGCAAGTCTCATCAACGATACGGGACCCCCGGCCACGCACCGGCTATTCCGATCACGTGCAGGTCAATGCACAGGAATCTCGCTCGTGCCACGGATTTGTAGCTCGAGTCTCACGCCCGAAATCCCGCCCCTGCAACAATCACGAGCAACACAATCGTCGCCATCGTGAGATCTGCTAGACCCCGTCATTCACTTCATATCGAACCCGCTACCCTTGAAGCACTTCGTGCATCGGCGCCTAGCGACGGAGGGGCACCAAACCTCCGCCTCCGGTGGGCAGAGCGTGGGCAGCTTGACCGACCTGATGGCTCAAGCTCACCAGAGCAACCGATTCGACAGGCGAGATAGGGCCGCGCGACGCACAATGCACGACTCTCGCCGCCGAGCGCTTCACGCGCACTGACCAGGCGATCTCGTTGCCCACGAACGAGACGGGCCCGGTAGCGTCCAAACCGAACGAACCCGCGTGAAATAGCCTCAGAACAGGCGAAAGTGGCGGAGACGGAGGGATTTGAACCCTCGGACCCCTTAAGGGGTCTCCACCTTAGCAGGGTGGTGCACTAGGCCGGACTATGCGACGTCTCCAGGCATTCCGACGCGAACGTCCGCGAATGCACCCCGCAATACTAACCCGATCACGGGCCTCACCACGAAGCGGGCGATGGGCGGTCGCTCAGCCGTTGCCGTTCGAGCAGGTGTCTTGCGCAGCCGTCTGCCCTGTGACAGCGGGCGGCAGGGCGATCGCTTCATCCTGCGGGTCGACGGTAGCGCCCGGCGTCGCGGCCTCGGTGGGCTCGACCGGCTCCGTCGGCTCGGGCGTCTGGACGATCACGCCGTCACCCTGGCCGGTTTCACCCGTCAGCTGCAGAGGCCGGTTAGTCTCGAGAGCCGCCCACAGGGCGTCTGCTGCGGTGTAGTTCGGGACGACCTTGTCGGGGTCAGCGGGGTCGCCGTTCACGGGGTACGAGATGAACACGATCTCGTCGAACGGAACGTCCTTGACCGCGAGAGCGATCTGCGTGAGCGTGAGCGGGTTCGTCAGCGATGTGCTCGGGTCGATGTTCGTCAACGCGGTGCTCGCGAGCGAATACAGCGTCGCCGGATTCGACAGCACTTCGTCGCTGATGAGCTTGCGGGCCAGGCGCGACATGTACTGCTGCTGGTTCGAGATACGGCCCAGATCGCCGCCGTTGCCGACGCCGTGGCGGGTGCGCAAGAACTGCAGCGCCTCGAGTCCGACGAGCGTGCGGTTTCCCGCTTCCCAGTCGATACCGGTGTGGTAATCCGTGATGCCGTTCGCGATGCAGACCTCGACGCCGCCGATGGCGTTCGTGATCTCGATCACGCCACCCCACGTGACCGACGCCGCGAACGGGATGTTCTGCCCCGTCAGTTCCGAGATGGTCTTCACCGCGCAGGCCAGGCCACCGTAGGAGAAGGTCGAGTTCAGCGGTTGCTTCGTCATGGCCGAGCTCGTACGACCGGTGTCGGGGTCGGTGCACTCGGGAATGGGAATCATCAGGTCTCGCGGGAAGCTGATCACCGTGACCCGGCGAGGCTCATCGGAGATGTGCACGAGCATGTTCACGTCGTTCAACTCGCCGCCGGCATCGGCACCGGTGCACCGGTCACCGAAATAGCCCGCGTACTCGGGCTCACACGCATCCGTACCCGCCACGAAGAGGTTGACGCCGCCCTCGATCTCGCCGATGTCGGGCGGAACGGACTCCTGGCCCTCGAGATCAACAGCACTCGCCGAGAAATCCGCGACGGCCGTGTAGGTCGTGTAGCCGACCACTCCGAGGCCTGCGACGAGCACGACCGCGAGCGCAACCGCCACGAAGCGTGCGATCTGCCCACCGATGCTCGGGGACGAGAGGTTGCCGTGACGCGCGACGGTCTTGCGGCGCTTCGCGTCCTGCCTTTTTGAGGCCTCGGTCGTCTCGCTCACTCGCGTCCTTTCGGCGGTCGGGTCCGCCGGTATGTGTGCGGAGGGTGTGGGACCGCCACACCCGTCATTCAGCGGAGGGTGTGGGATTCGAACCCACGGGACATTGCTGCCCACTGGTTTTCAAGACCAGGTCCATCGGCCGCTCGGACAACCCTCCCGGCGAAGTACCGCAGCACTTCGTCGACAGGCACCGAGTGTACTCGACAGAGCATGGCGCTCATTTTTGCCAGTCGCGGCTCATTTTCGCAGGAAGTGCTGGCAAGGCCCTGAAAGCGGATGCCTCGGCGCGGCGAATGCGCCGAGCGGCATCAGTACCGCGGTTAGAGGCGGCGGAGGATGTCTGAGACGCCGCCCTCTTGCACCGACAGCGTGATCTCGCCCGCGGCATCCAGAACCTCTTGCGGTCCCTGAGCCATCGCGATCGCCCGGCCGCCCTTCTCAAGGGCCCAACGGAACATGCCGACGTCGTTGCGTCCGTCGCCCATCACGAGCACCCGATCGGGCGGGATGCCGAGCCACCGGCGCACGAGCTCGAGGGCGGTGCCCTTGTCTACTCCCTGCGGTGCGATGTCGAGCCAGGCGGTCCAGCCGATCGCGTACGACACCTGGGTGAGGCCGATCTCGTCGACGAGACGCAAGAAGTCGCCCTCGGCATGTTCGGGCGACACCACGACGACACGCGAAACGGGGTGTTTGCCGAGCTGCTCGAACGGCACCCGGTGCGCGGCGAGCAGGTTCCAGTCTTCGAGATAGTCGGTGTAGTACCGCTCACCGCCGGGCAGCTCCACCAGGTACTTCGCGTCGGGCAGGTGTTGGCGCAGCAGCGTCAGCACCTCGGTCGCGTCGAACGTCTCGGTGTGCACTCGCTCGTAGTGGACCTGACCGGCGTCCCGACGCTGCAGAATCACGGCGCCGTTCGAGCACACGACGTACTCGGGGTCGAGTTCGAGCACGCGCAGGATGCCTCGCGTGCCCTCCCAGCTACGCCCCGTCGCGAGCATGACCTCGTTGCCCGCCGCGCGGGCGTCGGCGACGGCCCCGACGATTCCGGGGCTGAGGGACTCATCCTCGAGCAGGATCGTGCCGTCGATGTCGAGCACGATCAGCAGAGGAAGAGTCGTGATCTCGGGGTCCGCGGAGTCGTGGGCGACGTGCTCGATGATCTCGGCGGCCTCGTCGCGCTCGACGACCTCGACCTCACCCGTGTCGGGGATACGGGCGTCCGTCACGCGAGCGGCTCCAGGACCTCGAGCCCACCCAGGTACGGGCGGAGCGGCTCGGGCACCCACACCGAACCGTCGGCGCGCTGGTGCGTCTCGAGCAGCGCCACGATCCAGCGGGTGGTCGCGAGCGTTCCGTTGAGCGTTGCGACCGGCTGTGTGCGGCCGCCGTCGGGGCGGTGCCGGATGTCGAGGCGACGCGACTGGTAGGTCGTGCAGTTACTCGTCGAGGTCAGCTCACGGTAGGCATCCTGCGTCGGAATCCACGCCTCGACGTCGAACTTACGAGCCGCGGACGATCCGAGATCCCCCGCGGCGACGTCGATCACACGGTAGGTGAGCCCGAGCTTGCCGAGCATCTCTTCCTGCCAACCGAGCAGACGTTCGTGCTCGGCCTCGGCCTCTTCGGGCGTCGTGTAGACGAACATCTCGAGCTTGTTGAACTGGTGCACACGGATGATTCCGCGGGTGTCTTTGCCGTGCGACCCGGCCTCGCGGCGGTAGCAGGTGGACCAGCCGGCATACCGCAGGGGACCGTCGGCGAGGTCGAGGATCTCGTCCTTGTGATACCCGGCGAGCGCCACCTCGCTCGTCCCCGTCAGGTACAGGTCGTCCTCCGGCAGGTGGTAGACCTCGTCCGAGTGCTCGCCGAGGAACCCCGTGCCGCGCATGATCTCGGGACGGACGAGCGTCGGCGTGATGAGCGGGACGAAGCCCGCCTCGAGCGCCGAGTTCAGTGCCAGGTTCATCAGCGCGATCTCGAGGCGCGCACCGATGCCCTTCAAGAAGTAGAAGCGGGCACCCGAGACCTTCGCGCCGCGCTCCATGTCGATCGCACCGAGGAGCTCACCGAGCTCGAGGTGATCGCGCGGCGTGAAGTCGAAGGTCGGAACCTCGCCGACGCGGCGGATCTCGACGAAGTCGGCCTCGCCGCCCGCGGGCACTCCGTCGATGATGATGTTCTCGATCTTGGCGAAGGCGGCATCCGCGGCCTCTTCGGCAACCGCAACAGCAGCCTGCGCCTGCTTGACGCGATCCGCCAAGCCCTTGGCCTCGGCGACAAGCGCGGCCTTCTCGTCCTTCGGCGCCTTCGCGACGTCCTTGCCGAACGCGTTCTGCGCGGCGCGTAGCTCTTCGAACGCCGTGATCGCGGCGCGACGCTCGCGATCCGCGACCAGCGCGGCTTCGACGGTTTCGGGCGAGTGCCCGCGCGCGACCTGAGAGCGGGTGACGAGGTCGGGGGCGTCGCGAAGAAGCACGGGGTCGATCATCCGTCAAGTCTAGTTGCGCGAATCCCGGCCGATCCCCGGAGTAACGCCGCTGAAGCCTAGGGTGGACCCATGACTGCGGCTTCTTCCCCTCCCCCCGAGGACGCCGCGGCGACCCCGGACGACGCACCTCTCGATCCGAAGATTCCGCACGACGCGGAAAGCCTCGACGACGTCGACGGGTTGCCGAAGGGTTTCGACGATGACTCGGAGCCGGTCGATGGGCCCGACGACAAGCCGGACCCGGAAGAAGCGGCGAAGCCCGACGACGTCATCCGCGAACCCGAAGACGTCGCACCGGACAAGAAGGACGGCGAGACCGGCGAGGCACGCCAGGTCACCCCGGACGGCGAGACGACGTCCATGGACGCCGACGATCCGACGCCGAAGAAGCGCGCCGCGCTCGTCTACAACCCCATCAAGGTCGACAAGGACCGCCTGCGCGATCAGGTCACGCGGCTGTCCGCGGAAGCCGACTGGGCCGAACCCCTCTTCTTCGAAACGACGGTCGATGACCTGGGCGACGACGTCACCCGTCAAGCACTCAAAGAGGGCGTCGACGCCGTCATGGTCGCGGGTGGCGACGGAACCGTGCGTGCCGTCTCGGAAGCCATGTCGGGCACGGGTGTCGCCCTCACGATCGTGCCGAGCGGCACGGGCAACCTGCTCGCCCGCAACCTGGGCCTGCCGCTCGGCGACTCCGAGCCCATGGTGGCGGCGACGTTCACCGGCACGACGCATCCGGTCGACATCGGGTTCGCCGACATCCGCCGCGCCGATGGCAGCCGCGAACGCCACGCCTTCGTCGTGATGGCGGGCATCGGGCTGGACGCCGCGATGATCGCCAACACCAACTCGCAGCTGAAGAAGACCGTCGGCTGGGTTGCCTACGTGGACGGCGCGGCGCGCTCGCTCGCCACGGCCAAGCCGTTCCGCGTGATGTACCAGATGGAGCACGGCCGCCTGCACGCCGCCAAGGTGCAGAGCGTGCTGTTCGCGAATTGCGGGGCCCTCCCGGCGGGCATCGCCCTGATCCCCGAAGCATCCATCGTCGATGGTTTGCTGGACGTCGCTGTCATCCAGCCCTCCGGATGGTTCGGCTGGCTGGGCGTCTGGCGGAAGGTCTGGTGGGACAACAGCGTCCTGCGTCGCTTCCGTGCCGGCCGTCGGGTGCTCGAGCGTCGCGGCAGGAACAGCTCAGTGCGCTTCTTGCAGGACGAGGCCATCGAGCTCGCGACATCGCCCGCGCAGCCGATCGAGCTCGACGGAGACGAACTCGGCGAAGCCGTCCGCATCCGCTGCACCATCGAGCAGGGCGGCCTGAGCATCGTCGTGCCCGAGGGCCACGACACCTCGAACTTCTGACGATGACGTCCGCATCACTCGTCTGGTTTCGCGACGATCTGCGGGTCGCCGACAACCCGGCACTGCGCGCGGCGATGGAGCGCGGCGGACCGATCATCGCGCTCTATGTCCTCGACGAGGTGTCGGACGGCATCCGTCCCCTCGGTGGCGCCGCGCGCTGGTGGTTGCACGGCAGCCTCACATCGCTCGGTGATCGTCTGCGCGAGCTCGGCGTTCAGCTTGTTCTGCGGCGCGGGCCGGCGGCGCGTGAGGTGCGACAAGCGGTGACGGATGCGTCGGCGGGCGCCGTCTTCTGGAACCGCCGCTACGGGGGCGCCGAACGCGAGATCGACGCGTCACTCAAGACCGGCCTGCGTGATGACGATGTGGTCGTGGAGTCGTTCGGGGCATCCCTGCTGTTCGAGCCCTGGACGGTTCGCACCGGGGCCGGGCAGCCGTACTCCGTCTTCACACCGTTCTGGCGGGCATGCCGCAACCTTCCCGCGCCCCGCGCGCCGCTGCCCGCTCCGCGCGAGCTCACCGGCGCCGCCGATATCGACAGCGATGCGCTGGACGATTGGGCCCTGCTTCCGACCGATCCCGACTGGGCCGGCGGCCTGCGTGAGACGTGGGAACCGGGCGAGCCTGCGGCCCGCGCGCGACTGCGCGACTTCTTGCGCGATGACCTCGACGACTACGACCGGGCCCGGGACGAACCCGCGGCGGGTGTGACGTCCGGCCTGTCGCCGCGCCTGCGCTGGGGCGAGATCAGCCCCCACGAGGTGTGGCATGCCACGCTCGCGGACGTGCAGGGCAGCAAGACGCCGGGCGGCCCTCGGGCAGCCGCCGCCCAGCGATTCCTGTCCGAGATCGGATGGCGCGAGTTCGCCGCGCACGTGCTGTTCCACAACCCCGACCTGGCGACGGTGAATCTGCGCCGCGAGTTCGACGACTTCCCTTGGCCTCGCTTGAAGCCGACCGCGCTTAAAGCGTGGCAGCAGGGGCGCACCGGCATCGCCCTCGTGGACGCGGGCATGAAAGAGCTCTGGCACACCGGCATCATGCACAACCGCGTACGCATGGTGACCGCGTCGTTCATGATCAAGAACCTGCTGATCGACTGGCGGCACGGCGAGGAGTGGTTCTGGGACACCCTGGTCGACGCGGATGGCGCGAGCAACCCCTTCAACTGGCAGTGGGTCGCCGGTTCCGGCGCGGACGCCGCCCCCTACTTCCGGGTGTTCAACCCCGAGCTGCAGGCGAAGAAGTTCGACCCGCACGGCGAGTACATCGGGCGCTGGGCGCCGGAGTACGGACGTGGGCGAGCACCTGAGCCGATCGTCGATCTCGGCGAATCCCGCAAGGCAGCCCTCGACGCATACGAGCGGATGCGCCGCAACTGACGTTCGCGGCGGACCCTTCGACAAGCTCAGGGGCCGTCGCTGAGCTTGTCGGTCGCTGAGCCTGTCGAAGCGACCCGCCGGTCGCGGGAATGCCGAACCCGCCTCCCGCGGTTGAGGATCGTGATGACTTCTCACGCAGCCCCCGCCCTGTCGGTTCTCGACCTCGTGCCCGTGCGCGCGGGCCAGAACAGCGCTCAAGCGGTCGCGGCATCGCTCGACCTCGCCGTTCATGCCGACCGGTTGGGTTATCGGCGCTACTGGTTCGCCGAACACCACAACATGCCCGCCGTCGCGTCGACGACACCGCCCGTGCTGATCGCGGCGGCCGCATCCCGTACCGAACGCATCCGGGTGGGCTCGGGCGGCGTCATGCTGCCGAATCACGCGCCGCTCATCGTCGCCGAGCAGTTCGCGGCCCTCGAGGCCATCGCGCCCGGCCGCATCGACCTCGGCATCGGCCGTGCGCCGGGCAGCGACCCCGTCATCACCCAGCTGCTCCGCCAGTCGGGTGCGACGAGCGAGGTCGACCGGTTCCCCGACCACATTCGCGACATCCTGGCGCTCAGCTCGCCCGAGGGAGCGACGCTGCGTTTCACCAGCGGCGGCGAGTACACGGTTCATGCCACGCCCGCGGCTTCGGCCTCGCCCGAGGTGTGGCTGCTCGGTTCGAGCGACTACTCGGCGCAGCTCGCCGCCTCGCTCGGCCTGCCGTACGTCTTCGCCAACCATTTTTCGGGCGAGGGCCTCGAGCGCGCACTGTCGCTGTACCGCGACCAGTACGTCCCGAACGAAGCGCACCCCGAGCCGCGGACACTGCTCACGATCAACGCGGTCGCCGCGCCCACGGCGGAGGAAGCGGATGCTCGGGCACTTCCCCAGCTGCGGATGATGGCGCGACTGCGCACCAACAAGCCCCTCACGCCGCTCGAGTCCGTCGAGCAGGCTGAGGCCGCGCAACGCGATGGCACGGGCGGACTCTCGGACGGACTGGCCGTGTCGTTCATGGACTCCGCGCGCTCGCGCTGGCTGATCGGATCCGGCGCAGACGTGGCATCCGGAGTCGCCGCATTCGCCGCCCGACACGGGGTCGACGAGGTCATGCTGTCACCGGTCGCGGGCGCCTACGACTCCGAGGCGCTCGAGACATCCGATGGTCGTGCGCAGACCCTCGAACTCGTCGCGACGAACCTGCTCGCGGCGGTCGCCTGACGCTCCGGCAATCCGGACTTAGAGGTCGGGCTCGCCGCTGAGCAGACCGCGTAGCCAGTCGCGCGCTTCGACGAAGATGTCGTCGGAGTAGCGGTCGGGGTAGCGCACGACGACGCGGTCCGCGCGCGGGTACGAACCGAGGAAGATCACCTTCGGGCTGAAGCGGCGAAGACCCAGCAGCGCATCGGCCATCCGTTCGTCCTGGATGTGTCCGTCCGCGTCGATGACGAATCGGTACCGGCCGAGGGCGTCGCCGATCGGGCGCGACGCGAGCAGGCTCAGGTTGATGCCGCGCGTTGCGAACTGCTCCAGAAGTTCGAGCAGCGCCCCGGGGTAGTCCTTCGGCAACTCGACGATCAGCGATGTCTTATCGGCCCCGGTGGGCGGGGTGGGCGCGACCGTCCGCCCGACGAGGACGAAGCGGGTCACGGCGTTCGGGTTGTCGCCGATGTTCTCGGCCAGCACCTCGAGATCGTGATGCTCGGTGATCGTGGGGGGTGCGATGGCGGCATCCGCGTCGCTCGTGCCATCGAGCAGGCCGATAGCGCTCGCGACGTTGCTCGCGGCGGGAATGTGCGCGTGGGCCGGAAGCTCGCGCGTCAACCACTGCAGGCACTGCGCTTAGG
>NZ_HG779743.1:0-11329 GCF_000582705.2 Microbacterium sp. C448 | reverse complement strand
CAGACCCTCCACGACACCCGGGGCGATTCAATTCGTCGCGAAGGGCACTGACAACGAACCGACACTTCTCGCGGAAGTATTTGCGTCTGTCGACGCCCCTCATGAATGGACGAAAGCGGAGAACGACTTCCCGCCTCTCGGCCCCTGGCAGTGAGCCTGGCCCAGTCTTTGTGCCCAATGACGGTTCGGTAGGGTCACGGTATGAGTACTCGCCCAGGCATATCGCTGCTGAGCCTGCACTTCCCCCCCGAACCAACTGGCAACGCCCCGTACACAGGGGCTCTTGCCTACGGACTGAGCAACCTGGGCCACAAGGTGACAGCGAACGTGGGGCACCCTCATTACCCCGAGTGGAAGATTCGCGCAGGTTACGGCCAATGGAAGCGTGTCGAGCTTGATCGCGACGTCGAAGTCCGACGCAGGCTCCACTTCGTCCCCAGACCCCCGCGCGGCCTTCGCCGTCTAGTCTCGGAGTTCAGCTTCGGCGCTCGCCTCTTCTTCGGACGCTGGGGCGGAGCTCCCGTCGTGGTCGCGGCATCGCCGTCGATGTTCTCGACGGCACTCGTAGCCCTTCGAGTTCATCTCACGCCGGGACGACCAGCACTCATCATCTGGGTTCAAGACATCTACACCCTCGGTTTAGCGGAAACGGGGGAGGGTGGCGGACTCGTAGGGAGCATCACAAAGTGGACGGAATCTCGGACCCTGCGAGCAGCAGACCGTGTCGTGACGATTCATGACCGATTCGCTGAGTACGTCATCCACGAACTCGGGGTCAGCCCTGAACGATCCGCCGTAATACGCAACTGGACACACCTACGGCCCTCCGCCCCGCTAAGCGGAACCGAGTCGAAGTCTGAGCTGGCCTGGCCACTCGACAAAGTTCTCGCAGTTCATACAGGAAACATGGGAGCAAAGCAGGGACTCGAGAACATCGTGGATGCCGCTCGTCTAGCCGATGAAGCCAACGCTCCGATCCACTTTATCCTCGTCGGCGATGGTGGAGAACGTGCAGGACTTGAAGCCCGGGCCCTCGGTATTGAGCGCCTGACATTCGTCGATCCACTCGACGACGATGACTACAGACGAGCACTTGCCGCCGCAGACATACTCCTAGTAAACGAGAAGCCGGGGGTGTCGGAGATGGCGGTGCCCAGCAAACTAACGTCGTACTTCGATGCAGGTCGCCCGATCGTTGCAGCTACCGACACCGAGGGCATCACGGCTACCGAGATCAGCGCTGCCCACGCGGGGATCGTGGTGCCGGCAGGACATCCACAAGAGCTCCTAGGCGCAGCTCTATCGCTCGGAAATGATAAGGATATGAGCGCCAAGTTCGGCGCCAACGGGCGGGCCTATCGCGAGAGGGTGCTCGACCAAAGCGTCGCGATTGAGCGATGGTCGCACCTCGTAGCCGAGGCAGCGTCGGAACGCAGGAAGCGTCGCTGAGCTCGAGACGTCCTCTGCGCGCAACAGAACGGAAACTGTTGGTCCCGGTAGGGTCGGACCGAGCACGTCGCCCCTTCCCCCACGCGAACGGACCTTCCTTGACGAAGCGCGCACTTATTACCGGAGTCACGGGCCAGGACGGCTCCTACCTCGCCGAGCTCCTGCTCTCGAAGGGGTACGAGGTACACGGGCTCATCCGACGGGCGTCGACGTTCAATACAGCACGGATCGACCACCTCTATGTCGACCCGCACGATCCGACGGCGAAGCTCTTCTTGCACTACGGCGATCTGAGCGACGGCGCGCGCCTCGTCACGCTGCTCGCCGAGATCAATCCCGACGAGGTTTACAACCTGGCCGCCCAGTCGCACGTGCGCGTTTCGTTCGACGAGCCCGAGCACACCGCCGACACGACCGGAACCGGCACTATCCGCATGCTAGAAGCCGTCCGACTCTCGGGCATCCAGACGCGGTTCTACCAGGCGTCGTCGTCCGAGCTCTACGGGGCCACTCCCCCGCCGCAGGACGAGAAGACGCCGTTCTACCCCCGCTCGCCCTACGCCGCCGCAAAGCTCTACAGCTACTGGATCACCAAGAACTATCGCGAGGCCTACGGGATGTTCGCGGTCAACGGCATCCTGTTCAACCATGAGTCGCCCCGTCGCGGTGAGACATTTGTCACACGCAAGATCACACGTGCTGTCGCCGCTATCAAGGCCGGCACGCAAGAGCATGTTTACATGGGCAACATCGACTCGATTCGGGACTGGGGCTATGCAGCTGAGTATGTCGAGGGCATGTGGCGCATGCTGCAGGTCGACGAACCCGACGACTTCGTTCTCGCGACGGGCCTCGGCATCACGGTTCGCGAGTTCCTCGAGATTTCGTTCAGCCATGCGGGGCTCGACTGGGAGAAGCATGTCCGCTTCGACGAGCGCTACCTACGCCCGACCGAGGTCGATGCCCTGATCGGCGACCCGTCGCACGCGAAGAACAAGTTGGGATGGACCCCGTCTATCGATGGTCGTGAACTCGCCCGCCTTATGGTGGACGCCGATATCGAAGCGCTCTCGCATGCGGGGCGACCGTGGATCGACAAGGTGTCACTGACCTCGTGGGGCACTAAGTGACAGCCTCGGACGGCCTCGACTACGCCCCGGGCCCCCTCGACCGCGACGCGACGTTCTACGTCGCTGGCCACCGCGGGCTCGTCGGTTCCGCGATCTGGCGACGGCTCAAGTCTGCCGGCTTCGACCGCATTGTCGGCAAGCCCTCAGCCGAACTCGACTTGAAGAACCGCGATGCGGTTTTCGAGTACATGTCTGAGATCAAGCCCAAGTACGTCGTGCTGGCGGCGGCGAAGGTCGGCGGCATTCTGGCAAACAGCACCTACCCGGTCGACTTCCTGAGCGACAACATGCGCATCCAGGTGAACGTCTTGGATGCCGCGCTCGCGAACGACGTCGAGCGCGTCCTGTTTCTCGGCTCGTCCTGCATCTACCCGAAGTTCGCGCCACAGCCGATCCCGGAAGATTCGCTGCTGACCGGTCACCTCGAGCCCACCAACGACTCGTATGCGATCGCGAAGATCGCGGGAATTCTGCAAACGCAGGCTGTGCGCCGCCAGTACGGATTGCCGTGGATCTCGGCGATGCCGACCAACCTGTATGGCCCGAACGATAACTTCTCCCCGGAGGGGTCCCACGTTCTGCCTGCGCTCATCCGCCGCTATGACGAGGCCGCGCAGTCAGGCGCGCCGGTTGTGACCAACTGGGGCACGGGAACGCCGCGTCGCGAGTTCTTGCACGCCGACGACATGGCCGACGCTTGCCTGCACTTACTCGAGCACTATGACGGTCCCGAGCAGGTGAACGTCGGTACCGGATCGGACGTGACGATTCGCGAGATCGCGGAAACGATCGCAAATGTCGTCGGTTTCACGGGCGAGACTCAGTGGGACACGAGCAAGCCCGACGGGACGCCGCAGAAGCTGCTCGATGTGTCAAAGCTCGCTGAGGCAGGCTGGGATTCGCAGATCTCGCTCGCAGAGGGACTGGAACGGACCGTCGCCTGGTACCGCCAGCACGTTGGGAAGCTGCGCGAGTAGGTCTTTCGCTATCGACGCGCGGCGCGGATGAGTGCGGCGAATAGGATGCCGACGCAGGCGCCCGTGACATTGGCGACGACGTCCAGCAGGCTCGATACACGCTCGTCGATGAGGACCTGGCATGCCTCGACAGCAACCGAAACGACGAGCGCGGCGGGGAGCACCACATAGTGGCCTCGCCGCAGGATCAGCGTAAAGAGAAACCCGAACGGCACAAATAGCAGGACGTTCGCGATGAACTCGATGCGCGCGAACGTCAGCAGCGGCCATTCAGCGGTGATTGAGTCGAGCATCGGACGCGCGGGCACGTCAACATACGTCGGCCACAACGCGATAAAGGCAAGCGCTACGCCATAGACCAGCACGAGAATCCAGAGCGCCGCGGTCACCCATTGCGGCCGGCGCCGGATGGTCCTCGTCACCATGACCGGCGTTGTCGCGTTACTCGGTTCGCGTTGCGGACGGCGAAGTTGTTGCCGGGTGCGGGGACCGTCAGGCACAGCAAGCGAGGGAGCTGCGGGAGCTGCGGGTTCCATGGGCCTCCGTGTTCGGATCGGTTGCACCAATGCCGCGGGATAGTGCGGGAGAGACTATCGGATCGGCGACCGATGCGCCCCGCACGACGCGGCGTGAACTCTCACGCAAGATACCGTCCCCTCCCGAACGGTGGCACCGAGGTCCCGGCGGGGCGTCACTTAGGGTGAATGAATGAGTACACCGCGGCCACGTCATTCGCGACGGGTGGCGGGCCGAGTGTTCGCAGTGGTGCTGGGCGCGGTGCTGGTGCTGGTGGTCGCGGGCGCTGCTTGGGTAGGCATCCGTGCATGGCTCGCACAATCACACTTGAATGAAGCGCAGCAATCCGCAGCCGAGCTACCCAACCTCGTCTCCACCGATCCGGCAGCCGCCGCGACCGCCGTCGACGCACTGTCGGAGGACACCTCGGCCGCCCGCGAGCTCACGAGCGACGTGATCTGGCGAACCGCCGAGTCGCTGCCGTGGATCGGACCTCAGCTGCATGCGGTTTCGGTTTTGGCCCGCAGTATCGACGATGTGGCAAGCGATGCGCTCGGCCCTCTTATCGACGTCGCGGGAACCATCGACCTAGACTCCTTCGCGCCGCGGGATGGAGCGATCGACCTTTCCCCATTCATCGAGATGCAGGACGCGGCCGCCGTTGCCGCCGACGGGACACGACAGGCAGCGGCATCGCTCGCGGCAGTCGATCGCACGGCACTCGTGGGAGCTGTGCGCTCGCCGTTCGACGAGGCATCCTCACTGCTGGATGGCGTCGCTGTGGCGACCGAATCGTTGGCCAACGCGAGCGTGCTGCTGCCGCGGATGCTCGGCGCAGACGGTCCCCGCGACTACCTGGTGATCGTGCAGAACAACGCCGAGTGGCGCTCGCTCGGCGGCAACCCCGGCGCGATGGTATTGATCCACACCGAGAACGGTGCCATGACCCTGACCGAGCAAGACACCGCATCGGGAGTCGGCTCGTCGAGTGACCCGATCCTGCCGATCGACGACGAACTCATGTCGATCACCGGTGCGAGCCCGGGAATGTGGTTTCAGAACGTGACGCAGGCAACCGACTTTGCAACGGCGGCACAGCTAGCGAACGAATTCTGGGCGCGCAAATACGGGACCCCCGTCGACGGCGTGATCAGCATTGACCCGATCGCATTGTCGTACCTGCTTTCCGCCACCGGCCCCGTCACCCTGCAAACCGGCGACGTGCTCGACGAGGCAAACGCGGCACAGCTTCTGCTCAACGAGGTGTATTTGCGCTACGCGGACAACGAGCAGCACGACGCGTTCTTCGCCGGATCCGCCGCCGCCGTCTTCGACTCGGTCAGCTCGGGTGCCGCGCAACCTGGTCCCCTGCTCGAGGCACTCGCCCGCGCGGGTGAAGAACACCACCTCTTGATCTGGAGCGCCCACTCCGACGACCAGGCCGTGCTCGACGGCACCACTCTGCAGGGCGGATTGCCCGTGACGGATGCCTCGGCCACCCGATTCGGTGTGTACGTCAACGACGGCACGGGCTCGAAGATGGACTACTACGCCCGTCTTAACACCACCGTGGGGTGGTGCGGCGCGCTTGCCGACGGGCGCGACGCGGCGGCACTCCGGGTGACCATCAAGAACGACGCGCCAGTGGACGCTGAGACCTCGCTCTCGCCGTATATCCACGGCGACGGCATCTTCGGCGTTCCACCCGGAACCGCGAGGACTGTGGCCTACATCTACTTACCCAAGGGCGCTATGGTCGTGAGCTCACACGCATCTGGCTCGCGGACGATCGACACCGCCACCCACGCGGGAAGAGACGTGATCTCGTGGTCGGTCGACCTGCCGCCGGGCGGCTCCGCGTCGTTCGACGTAGTCGTTGCGACGGCGGCGACGCCGATTCTCGACGTCGTCCGTACTCCAACTCTTTACGCAAACGAAACAGAGGACATTAGCATTTCCTGCGAGTTTGCCTAATACTGGAACGAGGGGGCAGTTCATAGGGTCGTTTTTTCGGGACGGCCTACTTGTGGTCTTCTCTCCTCGTTCCGCACCGGAGCATCAAGAGCGGGCGACCTAGCGCCGCCTCCCCCGCACACCGAGAAACCATAAGGAACTGACATGAGGCTTCCCTTCCCCAAAGCCACTGCCACTGCCGTCCTCGTCGCCGCATTCGCACTGGCCGCACCGGTCGCCGCATCGGCAACCCCCGCACCCAGCTACCCGCCCTCGGGATCGACCTCAGGCGATATCGCCGCGAGCTCAACTACCGTCGCCCCAGGTGGCACGGTTTCGATCGCATTCCCCGGCGACCCCTTCGCCCCCGGTGAGACCGTCACGCTCTCACTTACCGGCGAGAACGCCTCGGGGGCATCGCTCGCTTTGGTCGTCAAGACCGTAGTTCAGACCAAGACACTTGGCACCGTCGCGGCGACGAGCAGCGGTTCTGCCCCCGCCTTCACTGTGCGCATGCCTTCGAACGCCGTTGGCAACTACGTCTTCACCGCCACCTCGCCGAGCGTGCCGGGTGGCATCTCCGTCACCGTCGCGGCCGCAGGCGCTGCAGCGGGCGATGAAATCGCCAACACAGGAACCGACGGCGCCATGCTGCTCGGCCTGTGGGTCGGCGGCGGCGCGCTGCTGCTCGCCGGTGGTGCGGTTGTCGTAGCAACGACCGTTCGCCGCCAGCGCCAGAAGGTCGACGCCTGATCGCAGCCCTCGGGCTCATCTTTAACTGATGGCCGCAGCATCCTGATCTCAGGGCTGCGGCCATCGGTCTGTTCGCTGTCACAGCGATTGCCGCGGCCGCCGCAGGTAACACGGTCGTCACCGGGGCTCTCTATGCTCGGTAGTGCGGCGACGCGACCAATCTGAGCGGGCGCTTGCCCCACATCGCGTCACAATCAAGGAGAAGCATGCGCCTGTCTGTCATCGGCTGCGGATACCTCGGAGCCGTTCACGCGGCGGCCATGGCATCCATCGGTCACGAAGTCATCGGGATCGACGTCGACGCGGCCAAGATCGAATCTCTGTCACGCGGCGAGGCGCCCTTCTTCGAGCCGGGGCTGACCGACATCCTGGCCGCAGGCATTGCGTCAGGCAATCTGCGGTTCACGACTGATATCGCTGAGGCGGAGGGGGCTGTCGTTCACTTCGTCGGCGTTGGGACGCCGCAGCGCAAGGATGGGTACGCGGCTGACCTTACTTATGTCGACGCGGCGTTCGAGGCTCTGGCGCCTTACCTGTCCCCCGGGGACGTGGTTGCGGGCAAGTCGACCGTGCCCGTGGGGACTGCGGCTCGCCTGGCGTCGGTCGTTTCTCCGACCGGCGCCACTCTGGTGTGGAACCCCGAGTTCTTGCGCGAGGGATGGGCCGTGCAAGACACGATCGACCCCGACCGCCTGGTCGTTGGAGTGCCTTCGGATGATTCGGGCTCGCGCGCGGCCGATGTGCTGCGCGAGGTCTACCATCCGGCCGTCGCGAAGGGCACGCCCTTCTTGGTGACCGACTACGCCACGGCCGAGCTCGTGAAGGTCGCCGCGAACGCGTTCTTGGCGACCAAGATCTCATTCATCAACGCCATGGCCGAGATCGCCGAGGTTACGGGTGCCGACGTCACGCAGTTGGCCGACGCGATCGGGCACGACGTGCGTATCGGGCGCCGCTTCTTGGGCGCCGGCATCGGGTTCGGTGGAGGGTGCCTGCCCAAAGACATCCGCGCCTTCTCGGCTCGAGCCGAAGAGCTCGGGCGCGGTGAGTCGGTCGCATTCTTGCGTGAAGTCGACGCGATCAACCTGCGTCGCCGCGACCGTGCGGTCGATCTCGTCGTCGCGGCGCTCGGCGGCACGGTGTTCAAGAAGAACGTCACCGTGCTCGGCGCAGCCTTCAAGCCACACAGCGATGACGTGCGCGACTCCCCCGCTCTGGACGTTGCGGTGCGTCTGCGCGGACTCGGCGCGTGGGTCACGGTGACTGATCCGGAGGCGATCGCAAACGCCGAGCGGCTGCATCCGCAACTCAACTTCGTCGCCGATCGCGATGAAGCCCTGCGCGGCGCCGACGCCGTCGTGGTTGTGACCGAGTGGGACGAGTACCGCCGGGACCTGACGCCCGCGCATGCAGCATCGTTGGTCTCATCGCCGGTGGTCATTGACGGGCGCAACTGCTTGGATTCGGCTGCGTGGCGCGCGGCGGGGTGGACCTACTACGGGATGGGCCGACCCTGAGGCTTTGCGTTCTTTGCTCTTAGAGTGACCGCGAGGATGCCGATGGCGGCGCCGAAAGTGTTGGCCACGACATCCTGAATGCTTGACGTTCGATCGGTCGCGAGCATCTGCAGTAACTCGGCCGTCGTCGAGAACGCGAGCGCGGCAACGAGGGCGTACCACCAATGCACGCGCGGGAGCAGCAGCATCGCGAGCGCCCCGAACGGGACGAACAGAAGGATGTTCGCCGTGAACTCCATGCGTGCGTAGGTCAGCCACGGGATCGCACGGGTGATTGCGCTGAGCATGCCGCTTGCGGGGGCGTCCACGTGGGTCGGCCAGAGGGCGATCGTCGCGAGGGTGATGCCGTAGACGATCAGGGCTACCCAGAGGGTGCGGGTGAGCCAGACGGGGCGGCTGCTTGCGGGCGCGCTCGGCGGGCGTGCTGCTTGTGGTGCGTGTTCGGCCTGTTGGGCCTGCTGGGCGGGGCGCATGTGTCTCCGAGTGCGGATCGAGTGATCGGTCGGGGCGGGTCGGGAGCGCCGCTGCAGCCCGGATGTTCGTTGGAGACTACCGGACGGGGGTCCTGCGGTGTCCAGTGGGCGATGCTGTTGAGGTTCGACGTGCGGGGGCGCTCGTCCTCGGGTAGCTCGGGCTGCGGTGCGCTCTGGAAGCTGCCGCGGGATCGCGAGCGATCCCTTGCCGTCGAGGGGGTGGGTTGCGTTTGCGGGCAGTGGTGCGTTTCTTGTCGCTGCGCGGGGACGGGAGGGTGGGCGGAGATCGCGCTATTGAAGCATCCGGTCGCATGTCATGCTCGTATTTTTGTTCTATCGAGTTATCCACAGCCGTGAATTATCGCGGGTGCGATGTCGGCACTCACTGATACTTTTAGTACATGCATTCGAACGAACGAGAGACACAAGCAGACGGCATCGACGTCGTCTCTGCCGACGTTTCGGATGAGTACTGGACCGCGATTGCCGAGTTGGCTGCCTCGGAGGCGAAGGTGCTTCGCGTTCTCGCTCGGGCGGGAGACGTTGCGTTCTCGCGAATGGAAACTCTGCCGCGGACGAGCGCACGCGAAGCAGAACTACCGCTACGAGCGATCGCGGCTGAGCTCGCGGCGCGGGCGAACCAGTCCGACAGGACCGTGCAGCGGAAGATCGACGAGGCCCACACCATCTCGACCAAGTTCGCGGCGACGCTCAAGGCCCTGGAGGAGGGCCGGGTGGCTGTCGCACATGTGCGGGTGATCGTGGATCACGGGTCGAAGATCGAAGATCCTTCCGTGCGTGAGGTCTTCGAGGCCGAGGCAATTGCGCGGGCCGAGACCACCACCGCCGGTCGGCTGAATGCCTCCTTGGCACGTCTGGTTGAAGAGGTACAGCCCCGCACGTTTGCCGATCGGCACAAGGCAGCCCGTGAGGGGCGAGGCGTGTGGGTCCGCGACGACGCAGATGGCATGGCGGAGTTGGTCATGCGGGGTCCCGCGGTTCCCGTCCATGGCATGCACGACATGCTTACGCAGATGGCCCGCAAGATCACCAACGCGGCGTCCGCTGCGGCCGCCGAGGGCGCCGAGCCCGACCCGCGAACGATGAGTCAGATTCGGGCCGACGTGTTGGCCGAGATCGTGCTGACTCACCGTGTCGATCCGGCGACGGGCGAGGGGCTGTCGGACGGGTACGGCGGGCTCGCGTCGATCCGTGCGGTCGTGAACGTGACGGTTCCTGCGCTGGCGCTGGCCGGCGTGACCGCAGACCCCGCTGAACTCGTCGGTCGGGCTCCGGTCGACATCGATACCGCCCGAATCTTGGCCCTCTCGGCGCCGGGATGGGAGCGCGTACTCGCCGATCCCATCACCGGAGGGGTGCTGGCAGTCGATCGGTATACGAGATCCGCCGATTTGACCCGATATTTGCGGGTTCGGGATCCCCATTGCCGATTCCCCGGGTGTCGAATGCCCGCGCACCGATGCGACGTGGATCACGGGCGCGACTATGCCCTCGGCGGCGAAACATCGCACTGCAATCTCGCGTGTTTCTGCCGAAGGCACCATGTTTTGAAGGGCGAGACTCCGTGGATGGTCAGACACCTGCCTGGCGGAGTGCTCGAATGGACCTCGCCCGGAGGCAAGGTCTACATCGACATACCGCCACCGGTCTTAGTCGGATTCGTGCCTGATCTGGAACCGCCACCGTTCTGAGCAGTGTGGGCGCGTGCCTGGTTCGCGCGATTTCGGCCACTGCGAAAGGCGGTTCGGCGTCGCGCATTTCGGGAGACCCGAAAGTCGGCGGGTTAGGGCTTGACGCGGCACTTGTATTTTGCAAGTATGCCGCCGTGAGCCTCTTCATTACATGTCCGGTCGAAAGCGTGGACCGCGCGACCGTCTTCTACACCGCCCTCGGCTGGGCCCTGAATGCCGAGATGTCCGATCACAACGTGTCGTGTTTCGCCATCGCACCCGAGCAGTACGTCATGCTCGGCAGCCGCGAGATGTACGCCAGCGTCGGAGGCACCGAAGACCTGATCGGTGGGTCCGACACGCCCTCCAAGGTGACGGTCTCGTTCGACCTCGAGAGTCGCGAGGCCGTAGACGAACTCGTCGAACGCGCCAGCGCTGCGGGCGGACGGATCGGCGACACCGACGACTACCCCTTCATGTACCAGCGCCAGTTCGACGACCCCGACGGCTACCACTACTCCCCGTTCTGGATGAAACCGGACACCGATCCGAGCGCGTGAGCGACCTTGCAACAGCCCTCGAGATCGTCGGCGCACGATGGGCTCTCCTCATCGTCGAGCAACTACTCGACGCACCACAGCGATACGGCGATCTTCAGCGCGAGCTCGGAGTGCCGACAAACATCCTCGCCACCCGTTTGCGCGAGCTTGAGGCGGCCGGAGTCCTGGTACGCCTGCCCCTGCGACACAACACCCGCGCCTACGCGCTGACCGCTCGTGGCCTCGCCTTGCGGGAAGCGATCGTGGCGCTCGAACACTGGGGATCTGCGCAAGTGTCGACGCGGGACGGACACGGGCCGAATGGTGGTCC
>NZ_HG779742.1:0-34879 GCF_000582705.2 Microbacterium sp. C448 | reverse complement strand
CAGGCGGTTCGGACTAGTCCCCCCGGATACGGTCCGAACCGCCTGTCACGCCGCCGGAACCATCCGACCGGCTCGCGGGTCACCCACCCGCACGGCGGAAGAGAGAAGCATGCGCGGCACGACGACTCCCTGAACAGACGAGAAGCCCTGCGGTGCGCAAGGCGTTCGACTCGCAACATTAGAGCGCCCTCATAATCGCGGCCTGGGGTTCCGGCAGATATCACCCCCGAAGCGACTCGAATTCACCCTTGGGGTGAGGGTGAGGGTGGAGTTGAGGTATTCAAAGCTGGCGGGTGGGTGTTCAGAGCTGGCGGGCGAGGGCGGCGGCCTCGGCGCGACTGTGAACGTCGAGCTTGCGATAGAGACTGCGAGTCAAGGTCTTGACCGTGTTCCGGCTGATGAAGAGGGTGTCCGCGATATCGGCGAACGACTGACCGTCGGCGATGAGAACAAGCAACTCGCGCTCGCGGCGCGTGAGGGCGTCGAGGTTCGCGTGGCGTTGTGAAGCGGAGTGGGGGCCGGCGCCGGTTGTGATTGTGCCGGTGCCAGTGCCAGTGTCGATGGAGTTGCGCGGCTGGGTGAGGGAATCGGGGACGTCCAGGCCCGACAGGTCCGCGAGCGACTTCAGGTCTGAGGTTGTGAGGGCTCGGTAGGTGTGAAACAGGCGCTCGTGGGTGATGAGGGCGTGAGCTCGACAGAAGGTGGGGCCCGCGGCATCCGCTCCCCCGAGCGCGAACTCGCAGGCGGCGAGGAGCAACTGGGCTGCGGCTTCGTCGCGCACAGGCGGAGATGCGGCGAGCGCGGTGCGAGCATGCGCTCGCGCTGCGGCATGCGAACCCGCGCGATAGAGATCCCGGGCCTGGCGGACCACGTCGGCTGGGACGGGGTCTTCGGGGTTGGGGGTTGTCGGACTCAGCGGCTCGTCGAGTTCGATCTCGAGGGCCGATGCGGCCCGCACGAGATAACGCCGATTGGCGCCCTGGTCGAACAGGGGTCGCGAGCGACGCTCGGTTTCGCCCGCCATCTCGTGCCGGACGATCAGGGGGGCGAGCGGGCCGCGGGCGATCATCGCGCGCACCCACAGATGCGCGGCCCAGTACTCCCCGATCGCGCCCTCATCGATGCGGGCGAGAGCCTGGGACGCGGCATCGTCGTCGAGTTCATCGGCCGCGATGAGCGCCTCGGTCAGATGCAACACGGCGTCGTAGCGGGGACTGTCGCGCTCTGTCGCATGCGCTTTCTCGAGCCACGATCGTGCGTCCGAAAGCCGACCGCGCTCGGCGAGCAGCCAGGCCAGCGAACCGGCGGCGCGACGGGCGATCTCGGGCTGTCCGGTAATCGAACCGAGGTGATGACTCTGTTCGTACTCGGCGATCGCGCCGTCCGCGGCGGCGACCTCGCGGCACCGCCCCCACTGGATCATCAGGTGTGGCAAGGACTCGCGGGCTCGACCTCGTGAGGACTCGTCGGCGCGCTCCAGCATCCGTCGCGCTTCGACCGATCGCAGGCGCGCCGTGTCCAGACCACCCTCCATCCGCGCCCCGGCCGCGCGACCCGTCAACGCGATCAGCGAATCCAGCAGCTCACGTGGCTCGCGGGTGCCGCCGTACAGGTCGCGGGCGCCGTCATGAAAGCGACCCACGTCTTGACCTGCCGCGACCTGCTGCAGATAGTCGGCGGCGATCAACATGCTGGGACGCTCGACGAAGACCTCGCCGGGCAAACCCTTGAACGCCTCGAGCATCGCCTCGGGAAGTCGGGTGGCGTAAAGATCCCAGTGCCGCTGGAAGACGTCGGCGGCAGCCATCCAACCCTCGTCGCGGGCGGCATCCTCGATTGCGGAACGCAGGTGTTCAGGCGCGACGATTACTCGTTCGTGCGCTGACTCGCGCGCACGCCCGACCTGCTGTTCGTCGCTCACGGCAATCCCCACCATCAGACGGTTCTGATGTGTTCGACCACGATAGAGGGCGCCCGGGGTGGTCGCTCTCTCTCATGAGACGCCTCGTGCGGCGTTTCATGACGCGAGTGGAGCCAGAAAAATCAGGCGCTTGCGGCGGGGGCGAGAGGCTCGTCGGGGGTCGACGTACTCGGGGACGCGTTCGTGTCCGTCGTCGCGGCAATCGCCATGGCCGTCACGAGGATCGGCTTGTGGTCGGAGAGGCCCTGCGGAAGGGTCTGCACCTTGTCGATCTCGAAGCCGACCGAGGTGGCGAAGTCGTAGTGGCCGCGAAAGAAGCGGTAGCGCGTGTAGGTGCGGGCGTCACTGAGGTTCAACTCGTAGCCCTGGTCGCGGATGCGCTGACCGAGGTTCTCTTTGAACACGGGGTAGTTGTAGTCGCCCACCATGAGGGTCGGCAGGCCCGGACCGAGCGCGCTGAGCTCGTCGAGTGCCGTGCGGATCTGATGCCGGCGCAAAGAGTTCAGGGCGGTCAGGGGCGCGGCGTGGAAGGACGCGACGATCATCTCGTGTCCCGCGTCGATGTCATGCAGGCGCACGCCGAGCAGGCGCTCCTCCGCGGGCTTCAGCACACGATCGTGCAGCGACTTCTTCAAGCTCATCGCCCGGACGGCTTCGGCGCGGTAGGTGTTCTCGCGGAAGTAGACGGCGAGCCCCAGGCGGTTGCGGCTCGTGGCATCCGCAAGCTTCAGGCCCTGGATGGTGTCGGGGATGTCGGTCGAGTCGCACTCCTGCAGACAGAGCACATCGGGTTCGTAGCGCTCGGCGAGCGTCGCGAGCTCGGTGGCCGCACGATGCTTGCGCAGGTTGTAAGAGATGACCTTCATACCGCCAACCAGGATAGGCGCGGGACGTTACCGTCGGGTGACGCGTTGGCCGTCGGTCCGGGGTTCTTTGACAACTCTCAGGTGGACGAGCGCGTTCTCACTCCTCGTCGCGGCGAGCGCGGGTGACGTCCGCGCGCGACGCGAGCAGATCGTCGGCGGGGTAACCCACCTCCATCAGGGTGAGGCCGCGGGCCGCGAGCACCGGGAAGGCGCTGGTGCGCTCCTGCGCGTTTCGGAGGGTCGCGACATCCTCGATGCTCAGACGGCCGCGGCCGACCGCGACACAGGCGCCGACGAGCGCGCGCACCATGCTGTGGCAGAACGCATCCGCGCGCACATTCGCGATCAGCACGTTGTTGTCATCGCGCCGCCAGTCGAACTCGAGCAGCGTGCGGATGGTCGTGGCGCCCTCGCGGGGCCGGCAATAGGCGGCGAAGTCGTGCAAGCCGATGAGTGAGCGGGCCGCGGCATCCATCGCGTCGACGTCGAGGCGGGCGTTCACATTCGTCGTGCGGGCGCGCTCGAGGGGGTCGTAGCCCGTCGTGGAATCGGCGACGCGGTATGCGTAGCGGCGCCACACGGCCGAGAAACGCGCATCGAACCCCTCGGGGGCCTCGCGGATGTCCCGCACCGTGACGTCCGGGTATTTGCCGAGCACGCCGCGCACCCGCTGCGCGAGCAGATCGAGCGGTGAACCGTATTTCGGACGCGACCGGCCGAGGGCATCGAGGAGCTCTGCGTCGAGGTCGAGGTGTGCGACCTGACCGGCGGCGTGCACGCCGGCGTCCGTCCGGCCTGCGACGACGAGGCGCGGGGTGGGAGCTGCTGTGTGTCCCGTGCCGAGCACCAGGGCCAGGGCATCCTCGAGCGTCCCCTGGACGGTGCGGAGGCTCGTCTGCCGTGCCCAGCCGTGGAAGTGCGTGCCGTCGTAGGCGATGTCGAGGCGGATCCGCACCCGATCAGCCTATTGCCGCGGCGGAGCCCCCCGGGGGTCAGCCTCCCGCAATCCTTCTCGCAGTGTCGGTGCCCCCGACGTAAACTTGGGCTGCGTCGACGCCACCCGCATGTGCCCCACGCACTCCCCGAAAATGCGCGCCCCACGTCCGCCGCCCGGTACCCCATGACTCGCGACATCTCCCCCGCCCCCGCCACGGCTCCCACGCTCGACCGTCCCGTCGCGCCTGCCCTGCCGCCCGTTTCGGCGCGGGTTTCTGAACGCTACGCGGGCCTGGATGGACTGCGCGCGATCGCGGTGGCACTCGTGGTGGCCTACCACCTGTTCCCCGCGTGGTGGCTGCCGCAGGGATTCATCGGCGTCGACGTCTTCTTCGTCATCAGCGGGTTCCTGATCACCTCGCTGCTGCTGCACGAGGCCGCGACATCCGAGGCCGCCGGTCGGGGCCGACGCATCTCGCTCGTCGGGTTCTGGCGACGCCGTGCCCGCCGCCTGTTGCCGGCGCTCGTGACGCTCATCGTCGTGTGCGGACTCTGGGCGTGGACGGTCGGCGGCGACGTGCTGGTCGGCTTCGGGCGACAGGTGCTCGGCGCACTGACCTTCAGCTTCAACTGGATCTCGATCTCGGCGGGCAGCGGATACTTCGACGCGGGCACCCCCGAGCTGTTCCGAAACCTCTGGTCCCTCGCCGTCGAAGAGCAGTTCTACGTGCTCTGGCCCCTGCTCTTCCCGCTCCTGCTGCTGATCCCCTCGCGCATCGTCCGCGCGGGCGTCGCCGTCGTCGCGGCGGCGGGCTCGGCGCTCTGGATGGCCGTGCTCGTATCGAACGCGCTGGCTGGAGCCAGCGGCGGGACGGGCGTGACGCGGGCCTACTTCGGCACCGACTCGCACGGCTTCGGCATCCTGCTCGGCGTCGCGCTCGCGTTCGTCGCGGGTCAGGCGCTTCGCGCACCGACCGCCTGGATGCTGCGCGCCGGCGTGCGCCGTGGCGTCACCGCCCTCGGCGCACTCGCCGTCGTCGGGATCGTCGCGATCGCCATCGTCCCGCCCGCGCCCGATACGGCGACGTTCCCGGGCGCCCTGCTCGTCGCGTGCCTGCTCACGGTCGTCGCGATCACCGCCGGAGCGTGGCCGGGCTCCGTGCTGGGACGCGCGCTCGATCTTGGGCCGCTCCGCTTCGTCGGGCAGCGCTCGTACGGCATCTATCTGTGGCACTGGCCCGTGCTTGTCCTCCTCATGGCGGGCCTCTCGATCGCCCCGGGTACCGAGGTGCCGCTCGCGGTGGGGCTCTGGGCCCTCGCCATCACCCTCCTCGCCGCCACCGTCTCGTATCGGTTCATCGAGACCCCGGTCCGCCGCAACGGATTCCGCGTCTCGTTCGCGGCTCTCCGCGCTCGCTTGTCCGGGGCACCGGCCGGTCGCTTCGCCGCTCTCGCGGCCGTCACGGCGTTCGTGATCGCCGCCGCCGCCACGACCAGCGCGATCGCGATTGCGCCCCAGGTCACGTCGGGGGCGACCGCGGTCGAAGCGGGACAGCAGGCTCTCGACGCTGCAGACGCGCCGACAGCATCGCCGTCTCCGACCGGTCCCCGCGTCGAGCCGCCGCTCGCCGTGCAGACGGGCGATGAGCCCGTGCCCGGCCCTCGACCGACCCCGGTGACCGGCGACCAGGTCAGCGCCATCGGCGACTCCGTCATGCTCGCATCGGCACCCGGGCTCATGGAGCGCCTGCCGGGAATTCAGATCGACGCATCCGTCTCGCGCTCGCTGAACGCGGGTGTCGGCATCGCCGAAGCCCAGGCTGCCGCCGGGCAGCTTCGGCCCTACGTCGTCATCGCGCTCGGTACCAACGGGCCGATCAGCGCAGAAGCGCTCGCCCGCCTCGAACGGGCGATCGGACCCGACCGGCACCTCGTACTCGTGAACGCCTTCGCCCCGCGCGACTGGATCGCCGGGGTCAACGCCGAACTCGCGACCTTCGATGCGGCCCAGGCCAACGTCGTCGTCGCCGACTGGGCGGGGGCCGCCGCGGCACACCAGGACCTGCTCGCGGGCGACCGCATCCACCCCGGCCACACGGGCGGGCGACTGTTCGCCGAGACCGTGGCAACAGCCGTGCAGGGCGTGGAGGATGCCCGGGCCCAGGCCGCGTTCGACAGGTCCGTTCGCGCCTCGGCGCTCGCCTCGCGCCTCGTCGATGGCGAGGATGATCGCGAAGACGGGGGCGACGTTGATAAGGATGCCGGTACGGATGCCGAGGCCGAGGAGGGCCGCGGTGTCTCCGCGGACCTGCCGGAGCGATAGATTCAAGCGGTGAAGTCCTCTCGCCGACGCCGCTCGATCGTCGTGACACTCGTCGTGGTTCTCGTGCTGGTCATCGCCGGCGGAGCCGTCTGGGCGCTGCTCCGAGGCGGCGACGTCGCGGCCGAGGAAGAAGAACACATCCGCGTCGCGGTGTTCACCGACACAGAAGCCGCCCGAGAAGCCGCGAATGCCCCCGAGGACTCCCCGGAGCAGGCCGCCGCGGCATACCTCGCCGCGCAACCCACGGCGTTCTGGCTGGTGCCCGAGCGCGACCCGATCGGCGAGGTCGGGGCCCGCGTCACGTCGCTCGCGCAGGAAGCGTCCGACCAGGGCGCCACCTCCACGATCGTCGTCTACGGCCTGCCGGGACGCGACTGCGGCAACTTCTCGGCGGGCGGACTCTCCGAAGCCGACTACGCGACCTGGACCGCCGAGATCGGCGCAGCGGTGCGGGCCTCCGGCATCGAGACGATCATCATGCTCGAGCCGGACTCGATTGCGCTCGCCCAGGAATGCGGCAACCTCGCCGAGCGCGCGCCTCAGTTGCAGGGCGCGGTCACGAATCTGTCGGCCGACAACGCCGACATCTATATCGACGGCGGCCACTCGACGTGGCACTCCCCCGACGTCATGGCGGGATTCATCCGCGAGATGGGCATCATCGACCAGGTCCGCGGATTCGCCACGAACGTCTCGAACTACAACACCGACGCCGACGAGGTTACCTACGCACGCCAGCTGTCGGGACTGCTCGGCGGAGCGAACGCCGTCATCGACTCCGCGCGCAATGGCGTCGGGTCGACGGGCGAGTGGTGCAATCCGCCGGACCGGCGCGTCGGATCTGCTCCCGGAACCGTTCACGACGACGTCGTCGACACGAATCTCTGGATCAAGGTGCCGGGCGAGAGCGACGGCACGTGCAACGGCGGCCCCGCGGCGGGTGCCTGGTGGCCGCAGTCCGCCATCGTTCTGACCACCGACGTCGTCGTCGTGGAAAACGACGACGAATAACGTCGGCCCCGTGTATGGGACAATTCGACAAGATCTACCGTCAGCAAAGGGAGCGACCGCATGGCCGATGCCGATGAGCTGCGCACTGCCGTCATTGTCGAGGACGACCCCGACGTTCGGCACCTGATCGCGAGCGTCTTCGAGTCGGCCGGATTCTCCGTCGTGTCCGTCGGCAACGGTCTGGACGGTGTCCGTGCCGCCCTGGCATACAAGCCCCTCATCACGACGCTCGATGTCAGCATGCCCGGGATCGACGGCTTCGAGGCTGCCCGCCGCATCCGAGCGGGCGGCAGCCCGACCTTCATCATGATGGTCAGCGCCATGGCCGAAGAATCCGACGTCATCCAGGGGCTCGGCGCCGGCGCCGACGATTACATCGTCAAGCCGTTCCGACCCCGCGAGTTCCGGGCACGCATCGATGCATTCCTGCGGCGCCCGCCCCGTACCGAAGCGCCCGGCGCTCCCTCGCCGCGTCAGCAAGAAAGCGCCGGACCATCCTTTCCGCGCATCAACACCACGTCGATCCCGGTTCAGGCGCCCGCCCCGCAGCCGTCCGTTCAGCAGGCTGCTCCTGCCGACCCGCCGATCTACCGCGGGCCGGGCGCTCACTCATTCGAGCAGGCGCCGCCGCCGCGGCAGCCGCGCCAGCCTCCCACGCAGCAGTGGGAGAGGTACGACGAGCCCGTACAGGCGATGCGGGTCGTGCCGGCCGAAGACTACGACGATCTGGACGAAGAGTACGACGACGTCATCGAGGGTGAGATCGACGGGCCCAGCTCCGAGGTCGAACGCCGTGACCCGCACATGGGCTGGATGCACCACCGCGACCTGTTTCTCGACCCCGAGACGCGCCGTGTCGAGATCGGCACCCAACCGGTCGACCTCACCCAGACCGAGTTCGAACTGCTGTTGACGATCATGTCGTCACGTCGACGCATCCGCAGCAAGGCCGATTTGACGCTCGTGCTGCGCGGTGAGTCCTACGTCACGTCGTACTACGTCGGCGACGCCGACAAGCGGGCCGTCCAGGCCCACGTCGACAGCCTGCGCCGCAAGCTCGGCGAAATGAGCTCACCGGTCCCCCGCTACCTCGAAGCAGTGCGGGATGTCGGGTATCGCATGACCCCCGACACCGACGGCTAGTCGAGAACCTTCTCGGTCAGACCTTGAAGCCGTGCTGACGACGTAGTAGCCGCATGAACATGCTCAGGGTCTGGATCACCGTGATGACACCGAGCACCGGCCAACCGACCGCGAGGATGCCCGACTGAAGCTCGATCGGGATCAGGTGCCAGGCGACGACGATCGCCGCGACGATCCCGATCGCAAGGAACAGCGGTGTCCAGTGCCCGATCCCCGCACCTCGCTCGGCCTTCGCCTGCATGGCCCAGTTGTCGACCTTCGTGCGCGAGAGGAAGCGGGTCCAGGAGCGGAGGAAGTGGGCGATGCGGATCCACATGTAGAGCTCGGCCGGCACGATCAGCCCGGCGAACAGCACATCGTGGCGGTCCCTGTTCTTCATCGACAGCGCCATGCGCAGGTTGAGCGCCACCGACATCGCGATGGGAATGAGCCAGAGGGGCGAGAAGATGAACGCGTTGATCGAAAGGGAACCCGCGAGCAGAGTGACGAAACCGACGCGCACGAACAGGTTGACCAGCATGCTGAACTGCTCGAGCCAGCGCACGCGCAGGTTCGGGTGGAACGGCTGGCCCTTGGTGTCGCCACGCTGGCCCGGCCACATCAGTTCGATCGCGCCATAGTTCCACTTGACCTGCTGGGCGTCGAGGCCGCGGAGGGTCGTCATGCCACCCACGTCGGCGCGGGCGTACGGGCTGATCTTGGTGAGGTATCCGGCGCTCTTGATCTGCAGCGAGAGCAGGGAGTCCTCGACCTCGCTGTCCTTCACCCAGGGCGTCGACTGGTGGTTCTCGCGCATGACATCGCGCAGGGCCTTGGTCGAGAAGATCGAGAACTGCCCGCCCAGCACCGCCATGTTGCGGCCGCGGAGCAGGTTGTGCAGGTTGAAGGCCGCGAACTGCGACCGCTGTCCGGTGATGAGGAAGCGCGCGAAACCCTTGAACGGGTTGTCGTCGATCGAGTAGATCGCGGAGATACCGCCGATGCGGGTGTCGCTCGTGATCTCGGTCTCGAGAAACTCCACGGCGCGGCGGTCGGCGACCGTGTCGCCGTCGACGCCGAGAAGGAAGTCGTAGCCCTCGACGAGGGCGAAACCGTAGTTGAGGGCACCGACCTTCTTGTCGGGGTTCTTGCCGATGTCATGGACGAAGACCTCGGTGAACTGCTCGCCGAGCTCGGTCGTGATCTCGTGCGGACCCGCGAACTCCGAGGCGATCGCGACGGTCTTGTCGTTGGAGTTGTTCACGACGAGGTGGATCACATCCGGCACGCGAGACTGCTCGAGGAGCCCCCGCAGCACGTCGGCGATCGATTCCTCTTCGTTGTACGCCGGGATGATGCATCCGATGGTCGCCCGCTGGGTGCTCAGGTCCTGAAGCGACGCGGCGAAGTCCTGCGGAAAGGCGCTGCTCGGCTCGACGATCTCGGGCTCGGGCTCAGGCCGGGCGGCGGAAGGCCGCGAATACGGCATGACCTTCTGGCCGACGGACGGGGAAATCGACATGGGGACCTCGTGTTTCGGCGGGTAAGCCGGGGGAAGAAATACGGGGGGTGCTGTTCGATTATGGGCGGAGCCGCTCAGGGGAACCTCAGGACGGGCTTGTCGGCTCCGCAGGATCTACCTAAGAGAAACGTGACGGCAGGATGAGAATGCTCTCACTTGCGAATGCTACTACGCGGAGTGTCCTCAGGGCGCGGGTTGGCCCGTGATCGCAACGGTGAGGGTGTCTGACGCGCTTTGTTTGGCGTACTCGGTGGACGTGGGTGTCGTCTGCACGAGGAAGTCGTAGGTGAATTGCAGGGTGACGAGCGTCGCCTCGGCCGGCACGGGCCCGACGTTGAAGGTCTGCGAGTAGCTGTAAGGGTCGAGAACGAGGTATCCCGGCGCGACGGTGGACTGATCGGTCTGGGGCGAGAGCGGGTCGAACGACTCATTGAGCGTTCCGGGAACCGCGACCATCGTCGCGCGCTGCAGATACACCTTCTGCCCGTCGTTGGGTGTGACCGACGTGATCAGGCTGATGCTCACCGGCTTGAGCGCACCGGATGTCCAGTCCCCCATGTTGAGCGTCGACCAGTAGTTGATCGACACGCCCACGGCGCCCGCGGCGAGCGTCCGCGCGGTGGAGCCGCTGGAGAGATCGTTCGGCACCGGGGCCGGAACGGTCGTGCCCGACGGCGAAGGCGAGCCGGAGGGCTGATCCCACGGCAACACGCCCGCGCATCCGGTCAGGGCGAGAGCCGAGATCATCGTGATCGCGGCGAGCCCCCGGAGCGCATGACGGCGGGCATCGGGGCGTGCGGAAATCGAGCGATGTGACATCGCTGCCGCGGTGCGCGTGCGTACATTGATCACAGAGATCCCTCCAGCGCTAAGTGTTGCACTGGATGTCCGCCCGCATGAAATCCGCGACGCGACGCGCCGAAGACCGCAAGAAGCCCGCACCCTCGAAGGGGTACGGGCCTCTTGCGGTATATCGGATTACTTCGCTTCGGCGTCCTCGGCGGCTGCCTCTGCGGCGCCCTCGGGAGCCTCGGCGTCGGTGTCCGACACCTCGACATCGGCGTCCTCGACGGCGACCGGAGTCTCGTCGGCGGCGGGCTCGTCAGCCGGAGCAGGCGTTGCAGCGGGGGCCGCGGCATCCGACTTCTTCGACGACTTGACCTTCGGCGTGACCGGCTCGAGCACGAGCTCGATGACAGCCATGGGGGCGTTGTCGCCCTTGCGGTTGCCGATCTTGACGATGCGCGTGTAGCCACCCTCGCGCTCCGCAACCAGCGGGGCGATCTCGGTGAACAGCACGTGCACGACCTCACGGTCGCCGATGATGCCCAGCACGCGACGACGCGCGTGCAGGTCACCACGCTTGGCGAACGTGATCAGGCGCTCAGCGAGCGGACGCAGGCGCTTGGCCTTGGTCTCGGTCGTCTGAATCGACTTGTGCGTGAAGAGGGCCGCGGCGAGGTTCGCAAGCAGCAGGCGCTCGTGGGCAGGACCGCCGCCGAGGCGGGGACCCTTCGTGGGCTTAGGCATGAGTATCTACTCCAGGATGAATCGGGTCGGGGTCCGCAGGTCAGACGGTCTCGTCGTCGTAGCCGCCGTAGAAGTGCGCGCCGTCGAAGCCCGGCACGGAATCCTTCAGCGACAGGCCGAGCGAGACGAGCTTGTCGCGCACCTCGTCGACCGACTTCTGACCGAAGTTGCGAATGTTCATCAGCTGGGTCTCGGAGAGCGCAACGAGCTCGCTGACCGTGTTGATGCCCTCGCGCTTGAGGCAGTTGTACGAACGGACGGACAGATCGAGGTCTTCGATCGGCATCGACAGCTCGTTCGAGAGGACGGTCTCGACCGGCGCGGGGCCGATCTCGATGCCCTCGGCCTCGACGTTCAGCTCGCGGGCGAGGCCGAAGAGCTCGGTCAGCGTGCGACCGGCCGAAGCGACGGCGTCACGCGGGGCGATCGAGGACTTGGTCTCGACATCCAGCACCAGCTTGTCGAAGTCGGTGCGCTCACCGGCACGCGTCGCGTCGACGCGGTAGCTGACCTTGAGAACCGGCGAGTAGATCGAGTCGATCGGGACCTGACCGGCCTCGGCGTACTCGTTGCGGTTCTGCGTCGCCGAAACGTAGCCGCGGCCACGCTCGATCGTCAGCTCGAGCTCGAACTTGGCGGTGTCGTTGAGCGTCGCGATGACGAGCTCGGGGTTGTGGATCTCGACGCCCGCGGGAGCGGAGATGTCGGCGGCAGTGACCTGGCCGGCACCCGTCTTGCGCAGGTAAGCCGTGATCGGCTCATCGCGCTCGGACGAAACGACGAGCTGCTTGATGTTCAGGATGATCTCGGTGACATCTTCCTTCACACCGGGGATCGTGGTGAACTCGTGGAGGACACCATCGATGCGGATGCTCGTGACGGCTGCACCGGGGATCGACGAGAGCAGGCTCCGACGGAGCGCGTTACCGATCGTGTATCCGAATCCGGGCTCGAGCGGCTCGATGATGAAGCGGCTGCGGAACTCCGCGATCTTTTCCTCGGTCAGAGTGGGACGCTGTGCGATGAGCACTGTGTGTTCCTTTCGGCTAAGTGCCCGCTATATGACACTTGCATGGGTGAGGTTGTGAGTTTTTCTCGGGCGGATGACGGGGCACCGCGCAGGGCGCAGGGCCAGGCATCCGCGAAGTCAGTGAGACGGCGCGACGACCTGCAGCCGGAGCGCACGAGGCGCCCCGGCTACGGGATCAGACGCGGCGGCGCTTGGGGGGACGGCAGCCGTTGTGTGCCTGCGGCGTGACGTCCTGGATCGAACCGACCTCGAGGCCGGCGGCCGTCAGCGAGCGGATCGCCGTCTCACGACCGGAACCCGGTCCCTTGACGAAGACGTCGACCTTCTTGACGCCATGCTCCTGAGCCTGACGAGCGGCCGACTCGGCGGCCATACCGGCCGCGTACGGGGTCGACTTGCGCGAGCCCTTGAAGCCCACGCCGCCCGACGAGGCCCAGCTGATGACAGCGCCCGAGGGGTCGGTGATCGAAACGATCGTGTTGTTGAACGTCGACTTGATGTGGGCGTGACCCAGCGCGATGTTCTTCTTCTCTTTGCGCCGCGGCTTGCGTACGGCGGTCTTGGCCTGTGCCATAACGTTTTTCTCCTAAACCTGGAACGCCGGCGGAGGCCTAGCGCGCCTTCTTCTTGCCGGCGACGGTGCGCTTGGGGCCCTTGCGCGTACGGGCGTTCGTCTTGGTGCGCTGTCCGTGGACGGGCAGGCCACGACGGTGGCGGATCCCCTGGTAGGACCCGATCTCGACCTTGCGGCGGATGTCGGAGGCGACCTCGCGGCGAAGGTCACCCTCCACCTTGTACGTGGCCTCGATGTGGTCACGCAGCTGAACGAGCTGCTCGTCCGCGAGGTCCTTGACGCGGACGTCAGGGTCGATCTCGAGGGCGTTCAGGATCTCGACGGAACGGGTACGGCCAACGCCGTAGATGTAGGTCAGGGCGATGACCACGCGCTTATCGCGCGGGATGTCGACGCCAGCAAGACGTGCCATGCGGCTCTCCTAGGAGGTGTGTGGAGGTGTGGAGCAGAATCGGTGCCCGGGCCTCCGCCCGGGGTGTCCCCCCGCCCTGATCTCTCGGGACGAGGTTCTGAAACTGCCGTATGTATTCAGTTGTGTGCTGTGGTGCTGTTCTTGCAGAAAAAGCGGGAGCGTCTCAGCCCTGGCGCTGCTTGTGGCGCGGGTTGCTCTTGCAGATCACCATGACCACGCCGTGACGGCGGATGATCTTGCAGTGATCGCAGATGGGCTTGACGCTGGGGTTGACCTTCATGATGTTTCCTGTTCGCTGTCTTCGTACCCATGCGTCAAGAACGCATGGGCCGTTACTTCTCGACCGGTCTAGCGGTAGCGGTAAACGATTCGACCGCGGGTGAGGTCGTAGGGGCTGAGCTCTACGACGACGCGGTCTTCCGGAATGATGCGGATGTAGTTCTGCCGCATCTTGCCCGAGATCGTGGCCAGGACCTTGTGTCCGTTGCTCAGCTCAACGCGGAACATCGCGTTGGGAAGCGCCTCGGAGATCACGCCCTCGATCTCGATGACACCGTCTTTCTTGGCCATACACTCGCTAACGCTGGGCAGACCGGTCGGTCTGCGGTGGGTGGGATTTCGGTGTTTCGTCGGTGTCCCGGCGGAGTCGTGAGACACGCCGATAGACGGCGCAAAGCACCAAGGATCTATGGTATCCGACACGGATGCCCGAGGCAAATGCTCGCGGCATCCATTCCTACGCCGCCAGCGAACCGGGGCGCGAGGGTGCCCGTTCCACCCCGCGAGGGTGCCCGTTGTGTCAGCTCAGGCGATCGATGATGTCGACCTGCGGGTCGCCCGTCAGGTCGATGCGCTCGCCGTTGAAGGTCACGGTCGGCGTACCGCGCCCGCCGTCCGCGGTCGTCGGCATCGCCTGCGTGCGCTCCCCCACGAAGCCTTCGTAGGTGCGGTCGGTGATGCAGGATGCCGCGTCAGCAGCGCCCGCGTCCGTCGCGATCGAGATGATCTCGTCGTCGCTGAGGCCGGTGGTGCCCTCGGACGGCTGGTTCGCGTACATCGCCGAGACGAACGGCGTGACAGCCTCCGGCGTCGTGGTCGCCACGCAGTAGAGCGCGTTCGCCGCTCGGGTCGAAAACTGCGTGCCCTGCGACTGGTTGTCGAGAATCGCGACCGGGTGGTACTCGAGCGTGATCGAGCCGTCCGCGACGAGGTCGTTCAGCGTTTCGGCGTAGATCCCCTCGAACTGGTTGCAGATCGGGCACATGAAGTCGATGTAGGTGGCTACGACATCCGGACCGTCCCCGACCGAGATCGCACCGGTCTCGGTGTTGACGATCGCAGCCTCGGGCGCGGGACCGGGATCCGGGTTCGACGCGGCGTTGTTGATGAGCACGACGGCGACGCCCGCGACGACGACGACGGCAACCACCGCGACACTCACCCAGATCGCGAACCAGTTCGTGCGCTTACCCGCTGTGGCCATCATTACGTGCTCCTACGTCTGCCTCAGCCGATGGGCTGAGGTTCGATCCCGAACGCGGCCAGGCCCGCGGCCCCGCCGTCGGGTGCCGTCAGCACCCAGATTCCCCCATCGTGCACCGCGACGCTATGTTCCCAATGTGAGCCGGCTGAGCCGTCCACGGTAGAAACCGTCCAGTCGTCGTCTTCGACGAGCGTCGCGGGGTCGCCGGCGACGACCATGGGCTCGATCGCGAGCACCAGGCCGGGGCGAACCTCGGGCCCCGGGTCGGTCACGCGATAGTTGAACACCGACGGCGACTCGTGCATCTTGCGTCCGATGCCGTGTCCGACGTAGTCCGCGAGGATTCCGTACTCACCCTGCGCATCGACGTAGTCCTGGATCGCCGCGCCCACCTCGTTCAGGTGCCGCGCCGAAGCGAGCGCCGCGATCCCGGCCCAGAGCGATCCCTCGGTAACGCGCGAGAGCTCTTCGCGCTCGGCGACGACCTCGGGCCGCGACGGATCCGGCAGCACGACCGTGAAGGCGGAGTCGCCGTTCCAGCCCTGGTACTCGGCACCCGCATCGACGGACAGGATGTCCCCCGCGCCCAGCACGCGAGCGCCGGGTATGCCGTGCACCACCTGCTCGTTGACCGAGGTGCAGATCGTGTGCCGGTAGCCGCGCACCATCTGGAAGTTCGACTTCGCGCCGGCGGCGGTGATGACGCGGGATGCCTCGGCATCCAGCTCGAGCGTCGTGACGCCGGGGGCGACCAGCTCACGCACGGCCGCGAGGGCGCGCGCCGTGATGAGCCCGGGTTCGATCATCGCCCGCAACTGGGCGGGTGACTTATAGATCGAGCGCCGCAAAACCATGCGTGTCCTCGCGGGGAGCGATCAGGCGCCGCGGCGGACGAGCCCGCGGGCCTCGAGCGCTGCGAAGATGCGGTCGGTGATCTCGTCGAGCGTCCCGATACCGTCGATCCCGTCGACGATGCCCCGCTCGCCGTAGACGTCGAGGATCGGGGCCGTCTCGTTCTCGTAGATGTCGAGACGGTGGGCGATCACGTCGTCGGTGTCGTCGGAGCGCCCCTCTTGCGCGGCACGCAGTCCGAGACGCGCGATGCTCTCGGCCCGCGGCACACGCAGCTCGATCACGGCGTCGAGGGACTCGTCGCGGCTCGCGAGGAAGTCATCGAGATGCCCGACCTGCCCGAGATTGCGCGGGTAGCCATCGAGCAAGAATCCCGCCGCCGCATCGGGCTGCGCCAGACGATCGCGCACGATCTCGCTGGTCAGCTCGTCGGGCACGAGACGCCCCTGCTCGACGATCTGCTGCACGCGCTGCCCGAGCTCCGTGCCGTCCTTGATGTTCGCGCGGAAGACGTCGCCGGTCGAGACGACGGGGATGCCATAGGCCTCCGCGATGCGAACGCCCTGTGTGCCCTTGCCGGAACCCTGGGGTCCGACGATCAACAGCCGAGTTGCGCTCATCGCAGCAGCCCTTCGTAGTGGCGCTGCTGCAGCTGCGCGTCGATCTGCTTCACCGTCTCAAGACCCACACCGACGATGATCAGGATGGATGCTCCACCGAACGGGAAGTTCTGGTTCGCACCGACCGTTGCCAGCGCGATCAGCGGGAGCAGCGCGATCAGACCGAGGTAGATCGAGCCCGGCAGCGTGATGCGCGTGAGCACGTAATCGAGGTACTCGGCCGTCGGACGACCCGCGCGGATGCCGGGGATGAAGCCGCCGTAGCGCTTCATGTTGTCGGCGACCTCGACCGGGTTGAACGTGATGGCCACGTAGAAGTACGTGAAGCCGATGATCAGGAAGAAGTACACGGCCATGTAGATCGGGCTGTCGCCCGACGTCAGGTACTGCGAGATCCAGACGACCCACCCTGCCGGCTCTTCACCCGCGGCGGGCTGGTTGAACTGGGCCAGCAGCGCCGGGATGTACAGCAGCGACGACGCGAAGATAACGGGCACGACGCCGGCCATGTTGACCTTGATCGGGATGTACGTGTTGGTACCGCCGTACGTCCGGCGCCCGACCATCCGCTTCGCATACTGCACGGGCACACGCCGCTGCGATTGTTCAACGAACACCACCAGCGCAACGACCACGATTCCGACGGCGAGGACCAGCAGGAAGGTCTCGAAGCCACGGGCCTGCCAGATCGACCACATCGCGGAGGGGAACGTCGCGGCGATCGAGGTGAAGATCAGCAGCGACATGCCGTTGCCGACACCGCGTTCGGTGACCAGCTCGGCGAACCACATGATGAGGCCGGTACCGGCGGTCATCGTGATGATCATGAGCAGCTGCGCCCACCACGCGACGTTCGTCAGCAGGTTGTCACAGGCGGCGACGCCCGTGTTGCCGAAGAGCTGCCCGCTGCGAGCGACCGTGACGAGCGTCGTCGACTGCAGGAGCGCCAGCGCGATGGTCAGGTAGCGCGTGTACTGCGTCAGGCGCGCCTGACCCGCCTGGCCCTCTTTGTAGAGGGTCTCGAAGTGCGGGATGACGACGCGCAGCAACTGCGTGATGATCGTGGCCGTGATGTACGGCATGACGCCCAGCGCGAAGATCGACAGCTGCAGCAGGGCACCACCCGAGAACAGGTTGACGAGAGAGAGGAGTCCCTCCATGCCCTCGTTCTGCCCGATGCAGGACTGCACGTTCGCGAAGTCGACGAACGGCGTCGGCACGTGCGCACCGAGACGGTAGAGCACGATGATGCCCAAGGTGAAGGCGATCTTCCGGCGCAGGTCGGGTGTCCGGAAGATGCGCGCAATAGCGCTGAACAAGAAGGATCCTCCTGAAGGGAAGGGAGATGCCCGCGGGCGGGCCAAACATTAGGTTAGCCCAGGCTGCCCCTGCGAGCAGCCCATGCCCGAGATCGGCGGCAACGAGTGAGAAGTCCCGAGAACGGAGACAGGGGGCCGGAGGATGCCTCCGACCCCCTGTTTGAGAACAGTTCGTCCGTATTACTTGACGCTGCCGCCGGCGGCGACGATCTTCTGCTCGGCCGAGCCGGAGACCTTGTCGACGTTCACCAGGAGCTTCACTCCGATGTCGCCATCGCCCAGAACCTTGACCTTTTCGTTCTTGCGAACGGCGCCCTTGGCGACGAGGTCGGCAACGGTCACGTCGCCACCCGCCGGGTAGAGCTCGGCGAGCTTCTCGAGGTTGACGACCTGGTACTCGACGCGGAACGGGTTCTTGAACCCGCGCAGCTTCGGCGTACGCATGTGCAGCGGCATCTGGCCACCCTCGAAGCCGACGCGCACGGTGTTGCGGGCCTTGGTGCCCTTCGTGCCACGACCGGCCGTCTTGCCCTTCGAGCCCTCACCGCGACCGACGCGGGTCTTGGCCTTGTTGGCACCCGGGACGGGACGCAGGTGGTGAACCTTCAGCACACCGGGGCGCGACGCCGGAGCGTCGTCCTTCGGGGCGGCCTTCTTGGCGGGAGCCTTGGTCGCCGCTGCCTTCGGGGCGTCGGCAGAAGCCGAAGCCTTCGAAGCGGATGCCTTGGCAGGAGCCTTGGCGGGCGCCTTCTCAGCAGCAGCCTTCGCGGCGGGCGCCTTCTTCGCGGCAGCAGCCTTGGGGGCCGCAGCCTTCTTGGGCGCTGCAGCCTTGGCTTCGGCGGCCTCGGCCGCGTTGTCCTTTTCAGCCATTAGTCGATCTCCTCAACCTTCACGAGGTGAGCAACCGTGTTGACATAACCACGGTTCTGGGCGTCATCCGGACGGACGACCGAGTCGCCGATCCGCTTGAGGCCGAGGCTACGCAGCGTGTCGCGCTGGTACTGCTTCTCGCTCACCTTGGACTTGATCTGCGTGACCTTCAGTCGTGCAGCCATCATGCACCTGCCTTTGCTGCCGCAGCGGCGTCAGCCTCGGCACGAACAAGGCGCGCGGGGGCGACCTGGTCGAAGTCGAGACCACGACGTGCGGCGACGGCGCGGGGCTCCTCGAGCTGCTTCAGCGCGGCGACCGTCGCGTGCACGATGTTGATCGTGTTCGACGAGCCGAGCGACTTCGACAGGACATCGTGGATGCCCGCGCACTCGAGTACGGCGCGGACGGGACCGCCCGCGATAACACCGGTACCGGCGGCGGCGGGGCGGAGCAGGACGACGCCCGCTGCTGCCTCACCCTGCACGGGGTGCGGGATCGTCTTGTCGACGCGGGGCACACGGAAGAAGTTCCGTTTGGCCTCTTCGACACCCTTCGAGATGGCCAGGGGCACCTCGCGGGCCTTGCCGTAGCCGACACCGACGAGTCCGTTACCGTCTCCGACGATCACGAGGGCGGTGAAGCTGAAGCGACGACCACCCTTCACGACCTTCGAGACGCGGTTGATGGTGACGACGCGCTCCAGGAACTGGCTCTTGTCGGCATCACGCGAACCGCGGTCACGCTGGTTGGCGTTGCGCTCACGGCCACCGCGACGCGGCTCGCGCTCACGCTCGGCGGGCGCCTCGGTTGCAGCAGCCGTTTCAGGTGCAGCCGTCGCCTCGGGCGCGGCCTGCTCGGCAGTGGCTGCCACTTCGGTCTCCTTGATTTCACTCACAGGTTCAGTCCCCCTTCGCGGGCGCCGTCGGCGATCGCAGCGACGCGGCCGGCGTAGCGGTTACCGCCACGGTCGAACACGACATCCTCGATGCCGGCGGCCTTGGCACGCTCGGCGACGAGTTCGCCGACCTTGCGCGCCTTGGCGGTCTTGTCACCGTCGAACGAACGCAGGTCCGCTTCGAGGGTGGATGCCGACGCCACGGTGTGGCCCTTGGCGTCATCGACGACCTGGACGAACACGTGGCGTGCGGAGCGGGTCACGACGAGACGCGGGCGCAGCTCGGTGCCGACGACCTTCTTACGAAGGCGGGCATGGCGACGCGAACGAGCGTCTGACTTCGACTTAAGAGCCATGGTTACTTACCACTCTTTCCGGCCTTGCGACGCACGACCTCGCCGGCGTAGCGCACACCCTTGCCCTTGTAGGGCTCGGGCTTGCGAATCTTGCGGATGTTGGCCGCGGCTTCGCCGACGGCCTGCTTGTCGATGCCGCTCACGGTGACCTTGTTGTTGCCCTCGACCGTGAACGTGATGCCCGCGGGGGGCTCGACCAGGACGGGGTGTGAGAAGCCGAGGGCGAACTCGACCGAGCCGCCCTTCTGTGCGACGCGGTAACCCGTGCCGACGACCTCGAGGCCCTTGGTGTAGCCCGTGGTGACGCCGACGATGTTGTTGGCGATGAGGGTGCGCGTGAGTCCGTGCAGCGAACGCGATTCGCGCTCGTCGTCCGGACGCGACACGACGACCTGGTTCTCTTCGACGACGACCTCGATCGGACGAGCGATCGTCAGGCCGAGCTCACCCTTGGGTCCCTTGACCGAAACGTCCCGACCGGTCACCGTGACGGTGACGTCCGTGGGGATGTCGATGGGCAGTCTTCCAATACGTGACATCGAGGATCACCAAACGTAGGCGAGGACTTCCCCACCCACGCCCTTCTGCTCTGCCTGACGGTCGGTGAGAAGACCGGAGGAGGTGGACAGGATGGCAACGCCGAGGCCACCGAGAACGCGGGGGATCTCGCTGGACTTCGCGTAAACGCGCAGACCGGGCTTCGAAACGCGCTTGATGCCCGCAATGGAGCGCTCGCGGTTCGGGCCGTACTTCAGCGTCATGGTGAGCGTCTGGCCCACGCGGGCGTCCTCGATCTCCCACTCGGCGATGTAACCCTCACGCTTGAGGATCTCGGCGATGTGCGACTTGAGCTTGGAGCTCGGCAGGCTCACGGAATCGTGGTGCGCCGAGTTCGCGTTGCGCAGCCGGGTCAGCATGTCTGCGACCGGGTCTGTCATTGTCATGTGTTTGTTTCCTTCGTTCACCAGGTTTCGGATGCCTGTGCAAGGCAGACGACCTGTGGTGGTGTTATGGAGTCTTACGCCTCGGCGCGGAACGGGAAGCCGAGGTGACGCAGAAGTGCACGACCCTCGTCATCCGACTTCGCCGTGGTGACGACGGTGATGTCGAAACCACGGACGCGGTCGATCCGGTCCTGGTCGATCTCGTGGAACACGGACTGTTCCTGAAGACCGAAGGTGTAGTTGCCGTTGCCGTCGAACTGCTTGGACGACAGACCGCGGAAGTCGCGGATACGGGGCAGGGCGAGCGTCACGAGACGGTCGACGAACTCCCAGGCACGGTCGCCACGCAGCGTGACGTGGGCGCCGATGGGCTGACCCTCGCGCAGCTTGAACTGGGCGATCGACTTGCGGGCCTTCGTCACGAGCGGCTTCTGGCCGGTGATGCGGGTGAGGTCGTCGACCGCACCGTCCATCACCTTGCTGTCACGCGCGGCTTCGCCGACACCGGTGTTCACGACAACCTTGACCAGACCGGGGATCTGGTTGACGTTGGCGTACCCGAACTCTTCCTGAAGAGCCTTCTTGATCTCGGCCTGGTACTTCTGCTTCAGGCGCGGCTGGATTTTGCCAGCGGGCGCGGCAGTGGTGGTGCTCATCAGAGGTCCTTACCTGACTTCTTCGCGTAGCGGACGCGCACAGTGCGCTTCACGCCATCCTTCGTCCGCTCTTCGACGCGGTGACCGACACGGGTCGGCTTCTTCGTCTCGGGGTCGACGAGGGCGACGTTGGAGATGTGGATGGGGGCTTCGAGGGTCTCGATGCCACCGGTCTTGGTGCCGCGCTGGGTCTGGCCGACGCGCGAGTGCTTGGTGACGTAGTTCACGCCCTCCACGATCACCCGGTTGCGCTCGGTCAGGACCTCGAGGACCTTACCCTGCTTGCCGCGGTCTCCGCCGCGCTCGGGCTTAGCGCCCGTGATGACCTGCACGAGATCACCCTTTTTGATGTTGGCCATGATCAGATCACCTCCGGTGCGAGCGAGACGATCTTCATGAACTTGCGGTCACGAAGCTCGCGGCCGACCGGTCCGAAGATGCGGGTGCCGCGGGGCTCCCCGTCTGCCTTCAGGATGACGGCGGCGTTCTCGTCGAACTTGATGTAGGAACCGTCGGGACGACGGGTCTCCTTGACGGTACGGACGATGACCGCCTTGACGACATCGCCCTTCTTGACGTTTCCGCCGGGGATGGCGTCCTTGACGGTCGCCACGATCGTGTCGCCGAGGCCCGCATAGCGGCGCTTCGAGCCACCGAGCACACGGATCGTGAGCAGCTCCTTGGCGCCGGTGTTGTCGGCGACCTTGACTCGGGATTCCTGCTGAATCACTTGGCCTTCTCCAGAATCTCCACCAGGCGCCAGCGCTTGGTGGCGCTCAGCGGACGGGTCTCATTGATGACGACCAGGTCGCCGATTCCGGCGGAGTTCGCCTCGTCGTGCACCTTGACCTTCGACGTGCGGCGGATGACCTTGCCGTAAAGCGGGTGCTTCACGCGGTCTTCGACCTCGACGACGATCGTCTTGTCCATGCGGTCGCTCGTGACGTAGCCACGACGCGACTTGCGGTAACCACGGGCCGCGGCGTCGCGCACGTCGTGTGCGGACGACTCGTGTCCCGATGCCTGGACGGCAGCCTGGGGCTCCGCAGCCTCGGCCTTGGCGGCCTTCGGTGCGGCGGCCTTGGCGGGCGCCTTCTTGGCGGCGGGCTTTGCAGCCGCGGGCTTTGCAGCCTTCGGTGCGGCGGCCTTCGTCTCCTTGGCCTCAGCGGCCTTGGTCTCAGTTGCCTTCTCGGTGGCCATTACTCAGCCTCTCCTTCGGCGGTGTCCGAGGCATCCTCGGTCTTCTTCGCCTTCGTCTTCTTGGCCTTCGTCGCGACCTCCGCGGGAGCGGGCGTGGCACGGATGCCGAGCTCGCGCTCACGGATCACGGTGTAGAGCCGCGCGATGTCGCGCTTGACGGCGCGGATGCGACCGTGGCTCTCGAGCTGGCCGGTGGCCGACTGGAAGCGCAGGTTGAACAGCTCTTCCTTGGCCTTGCGCAGCTCCTCGACGAGGCGGTGGTCTTCCATCGTGTCGAGCTCAGACGGGCTGAGCTCCTTGGTACCGATAGCCATTACGCGTCGCCTTCCTCGCGCTTGATGATGCGTGCCTTCAGGGGCAGCTTGTGGATGGCACGGGTCAGTGCCTCGCGAGCGAGTTCTTCGCTGACGCCGGCGACCTCGAAGAGGACGCGACCCGGCTTGACGTTGGCAACCCACCACTCGGGCGAACCCTTACCGGAACCCATGCGGGTTTCGGCCGGCTTCTTCGTGAGCGGACGGTCGGGGTAGATGTTGATCCACACCTTTCCACCACGCTTGATGTGACGGGTCATCGCGATACGAGCGGACTCGATCTGACGGTTCGTCACGTAAGCGGGCGTCAGGGCCTGGATACCGTACTCACCGAACGAAACTTCGGTGCCTCCGGTGGCCGCACCCGAACGACCGGGGTGGTGCTGCTTGCGGTACTTGACCTTGCGGGGAATAAGCATCAGGCAGACGCTCCTTCTGCGACGGGGGCGTCGTTGCGCGGACCACGGCGACGGTCGCCACCACGGTCATCGCGGCCACGAGGCGCCTTGGGGGCGTTGGCCTGCTCGCGAGCGAGCTCCTTGTTCGTGAGGTCGCCCTTGTAGATCCAGACCTTCACACCGATGCGGCCGAACGTCGTCTTGGCCTCGTAGAAGCCGTAGTCGATGTTGGCGCGGAGCGTGTGCAGGGGTACGCGACCCTCGCGGTAGAACTCCGAACGGCTCATCTCCGCGCCGCCGAGGCGACCGGAAACCTGGATACGGACGCCCTTGGCTCCGGCGCGCTGGGCACCCTGGAGGCCCTTGCGCATCGCGCGGCGGAAGGCCACGCGACCCGTGAGCTGCTCGGCGATTCCCTGGGCGACCAGCTGAGCGTCGGCCTCGGGGTTCTTGACCTCGAGGATGTTCAGCTGGATCTGCTTGCCCGTGAGCTTCTCGAGATCGGTACGGATGCGCTCGGCCTCAGCACCACGACGACCGATCACGATGCCCGGGCGGGCGGTGTGAATGTCGACGCGGACGCGGTCGCGGGTGCGCTCGATCTCGATACGGCTCACGCCGGCGCGGTCGAGCGAGACCTGCAGGAGCTTACGGATCCGGATGTCCTCGGCGACGTAGTCGGCGTAACGCTGGCCGACCTTGGTCGAGTCCGAGAACCAACGGGACACGTGGTCCGTGGTGATCCCGAGGCGGAAGCCGTACGGGTTGACTTTCTGTCCCATTACTTGCTCGCCTTCTTGGTCTTGGCGGACGCCGGGGCGTCAGCGGCCACGGGCGTCGCGAGCACGACCGTGATGTGGCTCGTGCGCTTCTTGATCTGGAACGCGCGGCCCTGTGCGCGGGGGCGGAAACGCTTGAGCGTCGTGCCCTCGTCGACGTAGACGTTCGCGACGTACAGGTCGCGGTCGTCGAGGAACTCGCCGTCCTTGTCGGCCTTGACCCGAGCGTTGGCCATCGCCGAGGCGACGAGCTTCGATACGGGCTCCGACGCCGACTGCGGCGCGAACTTCAGGATCGCGAGGGCCTCTTCGGCCTGCTTTCCCTTGATGAGTGCGATGACACGACGAGCCTTCTGAGGGGTCACGCGGATGTGTCGCACGCGTGCGATGGACTCCACCATTTCTCTCTCCTCTGTCGCCGCCTTAGCGGCGACGGCCCTTCTTGTCGTCCTTCACGTGGCCGCGGAAGGTGCGGGTCGGCGCGAATTCGCCCAACTTGTGACCGACCATGGTCTCGGTCACGAACACGGGGATGTGCTTGCGACCGTCGTGGACGGCGATCGTGTGGCCGAGCATGGCCGGCACGATCATCGACCGGCGTGACCAGGTCTTGATGACGTTCTTGGAACCCGAATCGTTCTGGACGACAACCTTGCGAAGCAGGTGCTCGTCGACGAAGGGGCCCTTCTTAAGACTGCGTGGCATCTTCTGTTCCTACCTACTTGCGCTTCTTGCCGGCCGTGCGGCGGCGGACGATGAGCTTGTCGCTCTCCTTGTTGGCGTGCCGGGTGCGGCCTTCGGCCTGACCCCACGGCGAAACCGGGTGACGTCCACCGGACGTCTTACCCTCGCCACCACCGTGCGGGTGGTCGACCGGGTTCATGGCGACACCACGGACGGTCGGGCGAATGCCCTTCCAGCGGTTGCGACCGGCCTTGCCCCAGTTGATGTTCGACTGCTCGGCGTTGCCGACCTCGCCGATGGTCGCGCGGCAGCGCGCATCGACGTTGCGGATCTCACCCGAGGGCAGACGCAGCTGGGCGTAGGGGCCATCCTTCGCGACCAGACGCACGGAGACGCCGGCCGAACGGGCCATCTTCGCGCCGCCGCCGGGGCGGAGCTCTATGGCGTGGATGACCGTACCGGTCGGGATGTTGCGGAGCGGCAGGTTGTTGCCGGGCTTGATGTCGGCGCCGGAACCCGACTCGACGATGTCACCCTGCGACAGCTTGTTCGGCGCGATGATGTAGCGCTTCTCGCCGTCCGCGTAGTGCAGCAGCGCGATACGCGCCGTGCGGTTGGGGTCGTACTCGATGTGAGCGACCTTCGCGTCGATGCCGTCCTTGTCGTGGCGACGGAAGTCGATGACGCGGTACTGACGCTTGTGTCCACCACCGATGTGACGCGTGGTGATGCGGCCCTGGTTGTTGCGGCCACCCGTCTTGGAGAGCGGGCGCAGCAGCGACTTCTCGGGCGTCGAGCGCGTGATCTCGGCGAAGTCGGAGACCGACGAGCCGCGACGACCGGGGGTCGTCGGCTTGTACTTGCGAATTGCCATGGTGTCTCGTCCCTATCCCGACCGTCAGCCGACTGCCGTGAAGATGTCGATGGTGCCCGACTTCAGCGTGACGATGGCGCGCTTGGTGTCCTTGCGGCGGCCGGTGCCGAAGCGGGTGCGGCGGGCCTTGCCCACGCGGTTGATCGTGTTGACCGAAGCGACCTTCACGCCGAAGATCTTCTCGACGGCCAGCTTGATCTCGGTCTTGTCGGCGCGGGGGTCCACGAGGAACGTGTACTTACCCTCGTCGATGAGCCCGTAGCTCTTCTCCGAGACGACCGGCTTCAGGATGACGTCGCGCGGGTCCTTGTTCAGGGCCGTGTTCAGGGCGCTCATGCCGAGACCTCCGTGGTGGAGACCGTCTTGGATGCGACGAACGCATCGAAGGCGGCCTTGGTGAAGACGATGTCGTCCGAGACGAGCACGTCGTACGCGTTGAGCTGGTCGAACGTCAGCACGTGGACATACGCGAGGTTGCGGATGCTCTTGACGCTGATCTCGTCGTCACGCTCAATGACGACGAGGACGTTCTTGGTCGGCGCGACCGTGGCGAGGTACGTCGCAGCGGCCTTCGTCGACGGGGCGCCGGCGACACCGAGCGACTCGACGACGTGCAGGCGGTTGCCGCGAGCACGGTCGCTGAGGGCTCCGCGGAGCGCTGCGGCGATCATCTTCTTGGGCGTGCGCTGCGAGTAGTCGCGCGGCTTCGGCCCGTGGACGATGCCACCACCGGTCATGTGCGGCGCGCGGATCGAGCCCTGACGGGCGTTACCGGTGCCCTTCTGCTTGAAGGGCTTGCGGCCGGCACCCGAGACCTCGCCACGACGCTTGGTCGAGTGCGTGCCCTGGCGAGCCGCCGCGCGCTGCGCGACGACAACCTGGTGGATGAGAGGAATGTTCGTCTTGACGTCGAAGACCTCGGCGGGCAGGTTCACGGAACCGGCCTTCTTGCCGTCGGTACCCCGCACGTCGAGCGCGAGAGTCGAGTCAGTCATGTGGCTCATGCCCCCTTCACTGCGTTGCGGACGTAGACGATGCGGCCACGAGCACCGGGGACGGCGCCCTTGACGAGCAGCAGACCCTTCTCGGCGTCGACGGCGTGCACCGTGAGGTTCATGACGGTCACGCGCTCGCCACCCATACGGCCGGCCATGCGCATGCCCTTGAAGACACGGCTCGGGGTCGACGATGCGCCGATCGAGCCGGGCTTGCGGTGGTTACGGTGCGAACCGTGCGACGCCGAGACACCCTTGAAGTTGTGACGCTTCATGACACCGGCGAAGCCCTTGCCCTTGCTCGTGCCGACGACGTCGACGAGCTGGCCGGCCTCGAAGGTGCCCTCCGCGGTGAGCTCCTGACCGAGTGAGTAGTCAGCGGCATCCGCCGTGCGGATCTCGGTGAGGTGACGACGGGGCGTAACGCCCGCGGCCTCGAAGTGAGCCGTCTGGGGCTTGTTCACCTTGCGGGGGTCGATCTGCCCGTACGCGATCTGGACGGCCTTGTAGCCATCCTTCTCGGGGGTGCGGATCTGGGTGACGACGTTCGGAGCAACCTCGATCACCGTGACGGGGATCAGCTTGCCCTGCTCGTTCCATACCTGGGTCATGCCGAGCTTGGTGCCCAGCAGGCCCTTCGAAATCTTGTTGTTGATATCAGCCATGTCGAACCTCAGAGCTTGATCTCGATGTTGACATCGGCCGGGAGGTCGAGACGCATCAGCGAGTCGACGGCCTTGGGCGTCGGGTCGATGATGTCGATCAGGCGCTTGTGGGTGCGCATCTCGAAGTGCTCGCGGCTGTCCTTGTACTTGTGGGGGGAACGGATCACGGGGATCACGTTCTTCTCCGTCGGAAGGGGCACGGGGCCCACGACGGTTGCGCCCGCACGGGTCACGGTGTCGACGATCTTCCGCGCCGACGTGTCGATGACCTCGTGGTCATACGACTTCAGGCGAATGCGGATCTTTTGTCCCGCCATTGTCTGCTCACTCTCTATATCGCGTCGTACGGTTCCCAGATTTCTCTGGACGCATTGGACGCATGTGACGCTTGCGCGCCTCTGGCACTTTCTGCTGCACCGCTGTTCTGATGTCACACCGGATGCCGGGGCATCCGGATCACTGCCCCGCACGCACGCGTGCAAATCCCGCTTTCGCGGTTGGGGCTGTGGAGGTGTTCTGCTGCCCGCGGCCTAGACCTGCGCTTCACGCGGTCTATGCACTGCCTGGCAGTGATCCTGCGCGCGCCATGCGGCACGCCGGAATGTGGAACTGGACTAGTCTACGTGTCGCCCGGGCGTGTCGCAAACTCGGGCGTGTCGCCTACGGCGTGTCACGCGCGACGGTGCCCGATCTCAGCACCATCATCCGCGGCCGCGCCACATGTCCCACTTCGTCGGCCCTGTGTCCCACTTCGCGCCGGTAAGGCAGCCGGATAGCGGTGAAAAGTGGGACATGCCCGCGCGGCGCGTCCCACTTTCGCTCGCTCACCGGGCCTCTTACCGGTGCGAACTGGGACATACGACCGAGTTGCGAGGCAGGCACCCTCGCGCGCGGACAGCGCCGCGCTACTGGTTGCCGATGTGCTTGTCGACGTTGTCGCGCGTCTCGTCGACCTTCGCGTGGTGCTCTTCGGGCACGACCTTCTTGATGGCGTCGGCGGCGCCCGCGAGGAGCTTGTCGCTGACGTCCTCGGCCTTCTCGCTCTTCAGGGCCTCTTCGATCTTGTCCCGGTTCTGCTCGAACATCTGCTTGCCCTTGTTCACGATGTCGTCAACGCCCATGTTGTCCTCCTCCGACGCCCGAATGGCGCATGCTCACCAATTCTCCTGCTCCGTCGTTAGATCGTCCAGGCCTTCGCATGCGCGAGGCGCGGCGCGAAGCGCCCCGATCGGGCGAGATTCGAAAACCTCCTCGTCGAGTCCGACAAGAGCATTCGCGAGGTCGCACGCCTCGCGGGCCTGTCGTCGACCGGCCATCTGCGTGAGCACATCAACCAGAAGTACGGGATGTCCCCACGCGAGCTGCGCGCTCGGTTGCGACAGCCGTCCTGAGCAGGAGCGCGGCGGGCCCCGTATACCCCGCAACGCAGAAGTGCCCCCCGACCGAAGTCGAGGGGCACTTCCGAGCAAGCAGGTGTTACTTCAGGATCTTCGTGACCGTGCCGGCGCCGACGGTGCGGCCACCCTCACGGATCGCGAAGCCGAGGCCATCCTCCAGGGCGATCGGCTGGATGAGCTCGACCGTCATGTCGGTGGTGTCACCGGGCATGACCATCTCGGTGCCCTCGGGCAGCGAGATGACGCCGGTGACGTCGGTGGTGCGGAAGTAGAACTGCGGGCGGTAGTTCGTGTAGAAGGGGTTGTGACGGCCACCCTCCTCCTTGGACAGGATGTACGCCGTGCCCTCGAAGTTGGTGTGGGGCGTAACCGAACCCGGCTTCACGATGACCTGGCCACGCTCGACGTCGTCACGCTTGGTGCCGCGCAGGAGCAGACCACAGTTCTCGCCGGCCCAGGCCTCGTCGAGCTGCTTGTGGAACATCTCGATACCGGTGACGATCGTCTTCTGCGTCGGGCGCAGACCCACGATCTCGACCTCGGAGTTGATCGCGAGGGTACCGCGCTCGGCGCGACCCGTCACAACCGTGCCACGGCCGGTGATGGTGAAGACGTCCTCGACGGGCATGAGGAACGGCTTGTCCTTGTCGCGCACCGGGTCGGGGATCGACTCGTCGACGGCTTCCATGAGCTCGACGATCGCGTCGACCCACTTCTCGTCACCCTCGAGAGCCTTCAGGCCCGAGACGCGGATGACGGGGGCGTTGTCGCCATCGAAGTCCTGGCTCGAGAGCAGCTCGCGAACCTCGAGCTCGACGAGCTCCAGGATCTCTTCGTCGTCGACCATGTCCGACTTGTTCAGCGCGACCATGAGGTACGGCACGCCGACCTGCTTGGCGAGCAGAACGTGCTCACGCGTCTGGGCCATCGGGCCGTCGGTCGCGGCGACCACGAGGATTGCGCCGTCCATCTGGGCGGCACCCGTGATCATGTTCTTGATGTAGTCGGCGTGACCGGGCGCATCGACGTGCGCGTAGTGACGCTTCGGGGTCTCGTACTCGACGTGCGAGATGTTGATCGTGATGCCGCGCTGGCGCTCCTCGGGAGCGGAGTCGATCGACGCGAAGTCACGCTGCACGTTGGTGGCCGACGGGTACTTGTCGGCGAGCACCTTCGAGATTGCGGCGGTGAGCGTGGTCTTGCCGTGGTCGACGTGACCGATCGTTCCGATGTTCACGTGCGGCTTGGTCCGCTCGAACTTGGCCTTAGCCACTGGGTCCTCCTAGGACATTCGTGTAGATCCTCCGGGCGCTGGATTGCGACCGGTTCTCTACGGGGATTGGTTCTCAGCTTAGTAGAGAGAGTTGAAGTGATTCTGTGTGAAGTTGTGGACCGGCCCCTTCGCCAGCCGAGGGCTCGCCCTGAGCTTGTCGAAGGGGCCGGAAATCGAGCTACTCGCCCTTGTTCTTCTGGACGATCTCCTCGGCGACCGCCTTCGGAACCTCGGCGTAGCTGTCGAACTCCATGGAGTAGACGGCACGGCCGGAGGTCTTCGAGCGCAGGTCACCGATGTAGCCGAACATCTCGGACAGCGGGACATTCGCCCGCACGACCTTGACGCCCGCGGCATCTTCCATCGACTGGATCTGACCACGGCGGCTGTTGAGGTCACCGATGACGTCGCCCATGTACTCCTCGGGAGTACGCACCTCGACCGACATGATCGGCTCGAGGATGACGGGGTTCGCCTTGCGGACGGCCTCCTTGAAGCCCATCGAGCCGGCGATCTTGAACGCCATTTCCGACGAGTCGACATCGTGCGACGCACCATCGAGCAGGCTGGCCTTGACGCCCACCATGGGGTAGCCGGCGAGCACGCCGACGTTCATGGCGTCCTGGAAGCCCTGGTCGACCGGCGCGATGTACTCGCGCGGGATGCGTCCACCCGAGACCTTGTTCACGAACTCGTACGTCGTCTCGGCCGTGACCTCGAGCGGCTCGATCGCGAACTGGATCTTGGCGAACTGACCCGAACCACCGGTCTGCTTCTTGTGCGTGTAATCGTGACGCTCGACGGCCTTCTTGATCGTCTCGCGGTACGCGACCTGCGGCTTACCGACGTTGGCCTCGACCTTGAACTCGCGCTTCATGCGGTCGACGAGGATGTCGAGGTGCAACTCGCCCATGCCCTTGATGACCGTCTGGCCCGTGTCGGAGTTCTGCTCGACGCGGAACGTCGGGTCCTCTTCGGCGAGCTTCTGGATCGCGGTGCCCAGCTTCTCCTGGTCGGCCTTGGTCTTCGGCTCGATGGCGACCTCGATGACCGGCTCGGGGAACGTCATCGACTCGAGCACGACCTGGTGCTGCGCGTCCGAGAGGGTGTCGCCCGTCGTGGTGTCCTTGAGGCCGATGACCGCGTAGATGTGCCCGGCGGTGACAGCGTCGACCGGGTTCTCCTTGTTCGCGTACATCTGGAAGATCTTGCCGATGCGCTCTTTTTTGCTCTTGGTCGAGTTGACCACCTGGCTGCCCGAGTCGAGGTGACCCGAGTAGACGCGGATGTAGGTCAGACGACCGAAGAAGGGGTGCGTCACGATCTTGAACGCCAAGGCAGTGAACGGCTCGTCGCGGTCGGCGTGACGGGCGATGACGATCTCTTCGTCCTTGGGGTCGTGGGCCTCGATGGCCGGCACGTCCAGGGGCGACGGGAGGTAGTCGATCACGGCGTCGAGCATCGGCTGAACGCCGCGGTTCTTGAACGCCGAGCCACAGAGCACGGGGTAGAGCTCCGAGTTGACCGTCATCTTGCGAATCGCGGCCTTGACCTCGGCGACCGAAAGCTCTTCGCCACCGAAGTACTTCTCGAGCAGCGCCTCGTCGGACTCGGCCACCGTCTCGAGCAGCATTTCGCGGTACTTCGCGACGACCTCGGCCATGTCGGCCGGGATCTCCTGCACGTCGTACTTGGCGCCCATGGTCACGTCGCCCTTGGAGTCACCGGCCCAGACAAGGGCCCGCATCTCGACGAGGTCGACGACACCGAGGAAGTCGTTCTCTGCGCCGATGGGCAGCTGGATGACGAGCGGCTTGGCCTTCAGCTTGTTGATGATCGTGTCGACCGTGAAGTAGAAGTCGGCACCGAGCTTGTCCATCTTGTTGACGAAGCAGATGCGCGGGACGTCGTACTTGTCGGCCTGGCGCCAGACGGTCTCGGACTGGGGCTCGACGCCCTCCTTGCCGTCGAAGACGGCGACGGCGCCATCGAGGACGCGGAGCGAACGCTCGACCTCGACCGTGAAGTCGACGTGACCGGGGGTGTCGATGATGTTGATCTGGTTGTTGTTCCAGAAGCAGGTAACGGCGGCGGAGGTGATCGTGATGCCACGCTCCTGCTCCTGCTCCATCCAGTCGGTCGTGGACGCACCATCGTGCGTCTCACCGATCTTGTGGTTGGTTCCCGTGTAGTACAGGATGCGCTCGGTCGTCGTCGTCTTGCCGGCGTCGATGTGAGCCATGATGCCGATGTTGCGGACCTTGGTGAGGTCGGTGAGCACGTCTTGTGCCACGGGGTTTCCTTACTTGTGGTGACGGATGTCGCGGGAGTGGCCGGCCCGTGCGGGCCGGCCACTGGCGGCGCTGTTTACCAGCGGTAGTGCGCGAAGGCGCGGTTCGACTCGGCCATCTTGTGGGTGTCTTCGCGGCGCTTGACCGCGGCACCCAGGCCGTTCGAGGCGTCCAGGATCTCGTTCTGCAGACGCTCGGTCATCGTCTTCTCACGACGACCCTTCGCGTAGCTGACGAGCCAGCGCAGCGCCAGGGTGTTGGCGCGGTGCGGCTTGACCTCGACCGGGACCTGGTAGGTCGAGCCACCGACGCGGCGGCTGCGGACCTCGAGGGTCGGACGGACGTTGTCGAGCGCCTTCTTGAGCGTCGCGACGGCGTCCTGGCTGTTCTTCGACTCGACGCCGGCGAGGGCGTTGTAGACGATCGATTCAGCGAGGGACTTCTTGCCATCGACGAGGATCTTGTTCACGAGCTGCGTGACGATCGGAGCGCCGTATACCGGGTCGTTGACGACGGGGCGCTTCGGGGCGGGGCCTTTACGAGGCATGGTGCTTAACCCTTCTTCGCGCCGTAGCGGCTACGAGCCTGCTTACGGTTCTTGACGGCCTGCGTGTCGAGAGCGCCACGCACGATCTTGTAACGCACACCGGGGAGGTCCTTCACACGACCGCCGCGCACGAGCACCATCGAGTGCTCCTGGAGGTTGTGGCCCTCGCCGGGGATGTACGCCGTGACCTCGGTGCCGTTCGACAGCTTCACACGGGCGACCTTGCGCATCGCCGAGTTGGGCTTCTTGGGGGTGGTCGTGTACACGCGCGTGCAGACGCCGCGCTGCTGCGGGTTCGCCTTCAGGGCGGGAGCCTTGGTCTTTACGACCTTCGGCGTCCGTCCCTTGCGAACCAACTGCTGAATAGTTGGCACTTCTTCTCCTTGATGGTGCTGCACGGTGACAGCGAGCGTGTTCTCCGCCCGACGCGATCCGGGGATCTTGTCGGGTTCACGTCGACCCTCCGACGCGCCAGATGACTGTCACGTGTGGTGGGGGTATGCCGTGGGGGAGACCTGTTTGCAGGCCCGTCCCTGAGATGTGGCGTTCGCTGCCCGTATCGGACCGGTAGGCACGGAGCGGAGAACCGCTTCGCGCCCGAGGCACGTCACATGGCGCGCGCGAACGCACACCCACCCATGATACGCCCGGCTTCGGCGTGCGGTCAAACGAGCGCAGCGGCTCTCACACGCCACCAGCGAACAAGAGGGCGACGAGGGCGGCAAGCAGCACCACGACGAGCGCGAGGATCGTGGCGATGAGTGCGGCGAATCGTCGGCGCGCTCGCGTACGGAGAGAGCGGCGGATGCCCGAGGCATCCGGAATCGGATCGTGCTTCGTCCGCTCGCCGACCTCGGCACGCTCGCCTGTCGCCTCGGGCTGTCCCTTGCGCGATCCTCGTACGGGGGCCGCGACCCGGCTCGGGTACGCCGCGACCGCACCGGCAACCGCGGGGGTGGGCTCGGAGGTTCCCGCGGAGGCGCCCCGACGATGCGAACCCCGGCGGACGATGACGGTGTCGTCCGCGTGATCCGTGTCGGCGAGCACGACGTGATCGGGCGGCGCCGGCACGCGGGGGCGGCGCACGGTCGTGTCACCCCCGGGTATGTCTTCGACGACCTCGCCCCCAGCACCCGGTGCGCCCGGTGCGTTCGGCTCGGCGGTATCGGTCACTCGCCCTCCCGGCGCAGTCCGAACTCGGCATCACCGAGCAGGAACCGCGGGGTCAGCTGCTCGGGGGAGCCGGCTGCGGCGTCCTTCTCGGCGCCGTCCTCACCGATCAGGATCACGCCGTTGGTGGAATCGAGATCGACGATCATCCATCCGTCGGGCGTCAGCTCCATGCGCGCGTGCGTCTTCGAGACCGTCCGCGTCTCATCGGGGATCGAGACGAGTTGCACATCGCCGTCATCGGGCTCACGGTGCGGTCTGCGGCCGATGATGACGACATCCGCCGTCAGCGGGATCGGCGCTCCCAGGGTGGGCACGAGCGTCCAGACCGTCCGACGACGCGCGACGACGATCGTCTCGTCGAACGATTCGTCGAGCTCTTCGTTCCCGGGAATCTCCGGACGCTTGTGCTGGGCGGACACCGACGTGCGCGCCGAACGAGGTGCACCCGATGTCGGTGCCCCTTGGACGGCGGATACCTCGGCGGAGGACTCGTAGGTCAGCTCGGACGAGCCGAGGAACGGTTGGAAGGAAGGCGGGCGGACGGCGGCCGACGCGGCCGGAGCCCAGGGTTCATTCGACGACCTCGCCGAGACGGGGGGCTCGGCTTGCGGCCGCGAGCCCTCGGTGTCGTCCATGTCTTCGGGAGAGAACGTGGGCCGCGGACCCGGCACTCCCTCCGCCGTGGATGTGCCGTGCAGGAACCCCCGGACCGGGACATCGGCGGTCGACGTATCCGTGCGCCGCGCAAAGGCGGCCGGTGTCGTCTGCATCGTGGATCGGAAGGTGGGCACCGGGGGAAGGGGCGCCGATTCCCGTGCGGTTTCGACGGGCATCAGGGGCGCTCCACCGCGTCCGACCGGCACCGGGACGACGGAGGGATACCCGTCGATCGTGGGGGGCGCGGGGCGCGGGGGCAGATCGGGTCCGCCCGCCGGCCCGTGGGTTCCGAACACCGACGCGAGCGCGGCGGCGCCCGCCGGAGTGGCCGGAGGCGCGGGGGTCGGTGCCTCCGGGGCCCGCCAACCGTCGTCCGCCGCCGAGCGT
>NZ_HG779741.1:0-4900 GCF_000582705.2 Microbacterium sp. C448 | reverse complement strand
CCCCTGCCAAACATTCTGACGCGCGACAGTCGGAACCATCCCCGCTCCAAACGACGGCACAGCCGACACCGAGGAAGCCGACGGCGCCAAGGGCGCCGAAGGCGCAGAAGCTGCGGAAGGGACGGAAGGCGCAGAAGGGGCGGATGACTCCGCTGCCGAAGCTGCACAGTCGACCGCCCTGGAAAGCCTCGCGAAAGTCACGCCAGAGGAGGCCACTGCGGTCGCACTGAAGGCGGTCTCCGGGACGGCCGCCGCCGCACAGCTCGAGAACGAGAACGGGTTCGTCGTCTACGGCATCGAGGTCACCACCGCCGACGGCACCGTCATCGATGTCAAGATCGATGCCGGCGACGGAACAGTTCTCGCACAAGACACCGCAGACTCGGAGACCTCGGACTGATTGCGTCGCCTGCGACCGTGAGGGTCTGCGCCCGGCATTTGCGCCGGCGCAGACCCTCGAGTCGTTGACGCCGCCCGGCTGCATCTGGTCTGCGATCGCGCGGCACCTCCGTGAAGTCGTCATGTGATGGAGCGGCAGGACAGTGTTGCCAGAGAGCCGCCGTACCCGGTATACGATTGCCGATCCGGGAAGGTTGTCGGCCGGAGGTCGGAGGTTGGTCTGCGGGAGCCTCGCCGCAGGCTCTTGGCCGATCGTGAGAACGTATCACAGGATTAAGGCCCTTATCGATTGGAGCCCGGCATGATTCGAGCCGAAAAGCCTGATCACGGAGATCCCGGTGAGATCGCACACGATAGCCGGATCTCTCCACGGCGGAGTAACTCAGTGTGGCGTCGCCTCGCCCATGGTGTGCGCACGGTCAGCGAACGACTCGGACCGAACGGTGCATTGATCCTAATCCTGGCGTTTGGGCTGATTCTCGTTCTCGTGCTTAGCGTCGCTGCCGCCCAGGTGTACGACAACATCACCGACGCAGATGGGGTAGCCGGTCTCGACCGCCCCCTGCTCGACTTCGTTCTTTCCCTCCGATCGCCATTTCTCGACGTGATCCTCACCGGATACACCCATATCGCCGGTCCCGTTGGCATGCCCATCATCGCCATCGCTGCGATGGCGATTCTCTCGATCCATCGCCGATCCTGGACGCCAGTGATCCTGATCGTCGCCAGCGGCGGCGGGTCGCTCCTCATGACGGTCGTAGGAAAACAACTGTTCGGACGCGACCGGCCTCCTCTCGCCGATGCGGTGCCCCCGTATGAACACTCGGCATCCTTCCCGAGCGGGCACACATTGAACGCGGTGACAGTCATAGGGGTGATCGCCTACCTGCTCATCCTGCGTCAGACGACCTTCCGGGCCAAGACCGTCACGATCGCCACCGCCGCACTCTTCGCCTTCACCACAGGCATCGATCGGATCTACCTCGGACACCACTGGGCAACCGACGTCCTCGGTGCCTGGATGCTCGGCGCTGCCTGGCTCGCTCTGGTCATCACCGCACACCAGCTCTACCTCACCGCTCGCGTCCTGCACGAGCAACAAGATCCCGACGGGTCTCGTCCAAGCCCCTCCCTGGTTCCAGGCGCGCATCGGACGCAGCGGAGAAGGTGACGCCGACGGCACGATCGAAAAAACCACTGAGGACATCGCCCGCCTCATCGGCTCCAAACGGTCTCACATGCGATCTCGAGGCTCGTTCATCGTCTTCACGGACAGGATTCTCCACGTGCAACCGCTCGCGTTGCCTGGCGATAAGGCCACAGCCGGTTGAGGGACTCAGCTGACTACGGACCCTCGCGAAGGCCGAGGATCTTCAGCGCGGCTGCGCCGGTGTCTTCAGGTAGTCGAATGTGCCCGGTGCATTCTGTGTGTCGCTCAGGCGATAGATCACGCCCTCGTGATCGATAACGGGCTTGGGCATGCCGTCCGGCTGAAACGGGCACAGAACGGGCTGCCCCGCATCGGTGGGTGTCGGTCCATCGTGCAATACCGCAACGTACGTCTTGATGGTCATCCTTCGACGGTACCCCGTCGATCCAACGAAGATGTTATTATCTACGCATGAATGCAGATAGTAAGGTTTGTGGTCGGATGCCCGAGAGCGACTTCGTCGAGCTGGCGGTTGAGATCTTCGGGATGCTTGCCGATGCGACGCGCGTGCGGTTGATTCTGGCGTTGCGTGAGGCCGGGGAGCTGTCCGTGAACGACCTGGCGGAGATGGTGGATAAGGCCCCGCCGTCGGTGTCGCAGCATCTTGCCAAGCTCCGGCTGGCGCGTATCGTCTCGACCCGGCAGGACGGGACCCGGGTGTTTTACCGGCTGGAGAATGAGCACGCGTCGCAGCTGGTCCGAGATGCGATCTTCCAGGCCGAGCACTCCCTGGGCGGCACCCCCCGCCACCACCACCCGGAGGCGGCCACGGTAGAAACCGCCTCCGCAGAACCGCGCCTTCAGAGCGCGGACGTATGAGCATCCTCACCGAACCGGGGCTGCGCCCTGGGGGCCGGGCACTGCCGAAGCCACCATCGATCTTCGTCACCGGGGCACGTTTGCCCGAGGTGCGGTGGGCGGCTCTTGCTCTGTTGCTGTTTCTGGTCGCGTGGCCGCTGCAGGTGGCCGGTGCCCCGGAGCCGGTGTGGTGGACGCTGTATCTTGTCGGGTACGTTGCGGGCGGGTGGGAGCCGGCCTGGGCGGGTCTGACGGCGCTTCGGAACAAGGTTCTCGACGTGGATCTGTTGATGATCGTCGCCGCGATCGCCGCCGCCGCGATCGGACAGGTGTTCGATGGCGCGCTTCTGATCGTCATCTTCGCCACCAGCGGCGCCCTTGAAGCTCTCGTCACTCAGCGCACCGCGGACTCCGTGAGCAGCCTCTTGACGCTCGCACCAGAACACGCCACACGCCTCACCCGCCGCCGGGACCGTGAGGACCTGGCGGAGGTTCCGACATCCGCTCTGGAGGTCGGGGATCTGATCCTGGTGCGCCCCGGTGAGCGCATCGGCGCGGACGGGATCGTGGTCGACGGGGTCAGCGAAGTCGACCAGGCAGCGATGACCGGGGAGTCGATGCCGGTCCGACGCGGCGAAGGGCAGGACGTGCTCTCCGGAACCGTGAACGGCACCGGCGCTCTCACCGTCCGGGTCACCCGCCCCGCCAGCGAGTCCGTCATCGCCCGGGTGGTGACGATGGTGTCCGAGGCCTCGGAGACGAAGTCCCAACGGCAGATGTTCATCGAGAAGGTCGAGCAACGATATTCCCTCGGTGTGGTCGCGGCGACCCTGCTGGTGTTCTTCGTCCCGTTGATGTTCGGTACCGACTTCCGGGAGGCGCTGCTGCGCGCGATCACCTTCATGATCGTGGCATCTCCGTGTGCGGTGGTCCTCTCCACCATGCCGCCGTTGCTCGCGTCGATCGCGAACGCGGGACGGCACGGGGTGCTGGTCAAATCCGCGACCGTGATGGAACGCCTCGGCCGGACCTCGCTGGTCGCGTTCGATAAGACCGGAACGCTCACCCACGGCGCCCCCGTAGTGAGAGACGTCACCGCACGGCCCGGGCACACCCGCCAGTCGGTGCTGGCGTGGGCGGCCGCTGTAGAGCAGCACAGCGAGCACCCGATCGGGCGGGCCATCGTCCGCGCCGTCCCGGAGGGCACCACCCCTGCTACGAACTTTCGGGCGATCCCCGGCCACGGGGTCGAAGGGGTCGTCGACGGGCGCCTGGTCCGCGTCGTGCAGACGGTTGACGAATCGGGCACGGTCGGCACGATCGTGGACGTCCTGGTCGATAATGAACCTGTCGGAACGCTCACCCTCGATGACGCACTCCGCCCGGACGCAGCCTCCTCGGTCGCACGAACCGAAGCCCTCACCGCATCGCCGGTGCACCTGCTCACCGGGGACAACGACCGCACCGCCACAGACATCGCCGCACGCACCGGGATTCGTGTCGTCCACGCCCGGCTGCTCCCCGCTGACAAGGCTGACGCGGTGAAACGACTCGAGGATGACGGCGCCACCGTGATGGTCGTCGGCGACGGGGTCAACGACGCCCCCGCTCTGGCTGCGGCCAGTATCGGCGTCGCGATGGGTCGGCACGGCTCCGACCTGGCCCTGGATACTGCAGATGCGGTGATCATCCGCGACGAGCTGTCGGCGGTGCCGGCGGTGATCAACCTGTCTCGCAAAGCGCACCGGTATGTGGTGGCGAACCTGATCATCGCCGCGACCTTCATCACCGTGCTGGTGACATGGGACCTGATCGCCACATTACCGTTGCCGCTCGCGGTGGCCGGACACGAAGGATCTACCGTCATCGTCGCCCTCAATGGGCTGCGACTGCTACGTAAGAGCGCCTGGACATGAGAACCACTTGCCGCCCAGCCCTGTCTATCGGAGGCCGATCATGACACCCAAACGTCCCGCCGCGGCCGCGTCCGCGTTGGATTCCGAGAACGCGCTGGTCATCGTCTGTCGCGGCGGTGACTGTGGGAGCCGGCGAAAGCACCCCGCCGTCGATCATGCCGCGCAGCTCACGACCATCCGTACCCGCGTCGGCGGCGCGGCCGAGGTGTTGGTCAGCAAGTGTCTCGACGCGTGCGAGCACTCCAACGTCATCGTCGTCGTCCCAGGACAGGAAGATCGCACCCGGGGAGCCGAGCCGGTCTGGCTGGGCGAGGTCAATGACCCCGACGTCACCGCCGATCTGATCGACTGGGTCACCTCTCCCACACCTTGGTCAGTGCAGCCGCCCACGCTCGTCGACATCCACACCTTCACCCCCACCCGCCGCAGCCGCCACGAACTGGAAGATCCGGACACGGTGCCCGCAGCGCGCCCTACCCGTCGCGGCCGGAAGAGATAGGCCCGACAACTGGTCGTGACCCCGATCTTTCAAGGACGTCCGGTGAGGGTGTCCCGCGTCAAGTAGTTGGCAGGGATT
>NZ_HG779740.1:0-15864 GCF_000582705.2 Microbacterium sp. C448 | reverse complement strand
CCCGCCGTGCTGGTCGGCCATTCGATGGGCGCGCAGTGGGTCGTCGAACTTGCACGGCAGCGTCCCGATCTCGCGGCGAGTGTCGTGCTGATCGGCCCGGTCGCGGACGACGAGCATCGGACGATCCGAGCCCAGAGCCTCGCCCTCGCCCTCGACACCCTCGGCGAACCCCCGGTCGTCAACGCGATCGTGTTCGCCGAATACATCCGGTGCGGAATGCCCTGGTACCTGACTCAGCTGCGCCACATGATGGCGTACCCGATCGAAGATGGGGTCGCAGATCTCGTCGTCCCGGTGCTGATCGTGCGGGGAGGGAACGACCCCGTCGCCGGCCTCGAGTGGTGCCGGCGGCTTAGTGACCGGGGTGTCGCTCCCTGTTTTTGTCGAAGGGGTGCCAGAACACCAGGGTCGGCAAGGCAGGGCGCGTCACTCTGACAAGCCCCGTGACCGAGTGGGCAGGGTGTGAGGGTCACTTCGACAAGCTCAGTGACCGAGGGCGCGCAGCGGTGTGCCGCTAGAACGGCGGTGGATCCGTATTGGGGACGAAGTGGATCGCCGAGGGCGGTTTGTCGATGTAGACGTGGCCACCGGGTGAGGTCCACTCGAGGACTCCGCCGCCGAGTTGCCGGACCGTCCAGGCGGTTTCGCCTTTCAGCGTGTGGTGTCGTTTGCAGAGGCACGCCAGGTTGCAGACGGCAGTTTCACCACCCAGCGCGTAGTCGAGAGTGTGATCCCGATCGCACCGGTGTGCGGGTTGCCGGCACCCGGGGAACCGGCAGTGCTGATCCCTCGCCCGCAGGAACCGCTTCATATCCGCCGACGGGGTGTACCGATCAACCGCAAGCACACACCCGGTAATCGGATCGGCCAAGACGCGATCCCACCCGGTCGCGTAGCCGGCCAATACGCGGGCCGTGGCGAGGTCGATCGGACAGCGGCCGACCAGTTCGGCCGGCTCATCCGTCACACCGGCGAGTGCGAGAGCCGGGACGGTGACGTTCACGATCCCGCGAATCGCCCCGAGACCACCGAACCCGTCCGACATCCCGGCGCCGGTTTCGACGGTGGGGGTTGTCGTGAGGAGCATGTCCGCCACCACGTCTGCCCGGATCTGATCCAGCGTCCGCCCATCCGTCGGGTCGGCATCCTTGATCGCCCGGGCTTGCTGCGTGATGCGGTCGTGCATCGCGTGCGCCAACACCGCCGGTTGAGTCGAGAAGAACTCCGCCATCCCGTCCCCGATGTCCCGCACACACGCACCCCGCGACGCCCGAGCCTCCTTGTGACGCTCCGCGAGCGGTCGCGGCTGCAGCGACTCCGCGAGCCGCGCCAACGATGCTCCGAGTCGCCCGGGCGTGGTCCCCTCGGCGCGAAGCAGTGCTTCGGTCTCGAACTCCGCCCGCGCGTCAGGATCGGTGAGGGGGAGCCCGTGTTCCATGATCACCGCGACATGGCCGCGAGCGATCCGTCCCTCCTCCCACGCGTTGAACGTCGCGGGAAAGGACTCCGCCAAAACAGCGGCGTCGTTCATGCGGCGTTGCACGGTCCGGTCGGACATATTCGCCGCAGCGGCCATCTCCGCCGCCAAAGAACGGAACGGCAACTCTGCTTCGCGTGAGGAGGGGGAGGCGAGTTCCGCGACCCGCTGCATCCCCTCCGCAGCCGCCTCCGCAAAAATGCGAGCCAACGCGGCCTGCCCCTGCTCGGCTACACGCACCGCCTCAGCACACCGGACCGCGAAGTCCCGAGCCTTGGCATCAACCCCACAAACAATCGAATGCATGTTCGAAACTCTACGGACGACCACCGACATCCACAGCCCGAAAAGCATCGAAAACGGGCCGAATCAGCCGAGCGAAAATGAGATTTCTCCCATCTTCGCATCGTGGTTTGGCGCGGCTCAGCCGTTGCCCCGGCCTCCGCTGTTTCCGTTCCCGTTCCCGCTGTTTCCGCCGCCGTTGCCGCTGTTGCCGTCGTTCCCGTTACCGTCGTTCCCGTTGCCGCTGCTGCCGTCGTTACCGTTGCCCTGGTTGCCCTCGCCACTGTTGCCGCCTTCCCCGCCGTTGCCGTCACCCTCGTCCGGCTCAGCCACATCGGGAGCCACCGGGGCCGGCGCCTCGATGGGTTCCTCGGCGGGCGCACTCGGCGTCGCGGATTCGGCGGCTTGCACGAGGTCGGCGCGCACTGCATCGATCGCCGTCTGGATCCTTGCGGCCCGCTCGTCGCTGACGTCGCCATGGCCCCACGCGGTGTCGAGCGCCGCCTGAAGCGCATCGAGTTCGGCCATCGCTGCGGCATAGTCGCCCGTCGCGGCCGTCTCTGCCACCGACACCACGAGGGACTGCAGCTCTCCAGCGGACTCCGCAGTCAGGTCGGTGTCCGCCTGCGCGCACCCACTGAACACGAGCGTGAGAACGAGCACCGGCGCGAGCCATCCCGCGCGCCGCGTCACGGTGTCACCTCATCGAGAAGGTCCTGCAGATGCGTGTCGAGGGGCTCGCCCACCTGCGGCAGATCCGGTTGCGCCGGCTCGGACGGCAGGTTCGCGTTCCAGAGGACGACGCCGAGCACACCCGCGACGAGCAGCGCCACGAGCACCATCAACCACAGACGTACACGGCGCGAACGGGTGCGTGAGGTGGGCTTTCGCGCCTCGGCCCGAGTGCCGGTCGGCGCGGCTTCATGTGGGGCGGTCGAGACATCAGTCAGCGCTTCGGTCGGGAGCATCAGAGTGGGCGCGGGTGAAACCGCGCCCCGCATCGAGACAGACGAGACAGATGCGACGGATGCCGCGCCCCCGTCGGCCCCGCCGCCCGGATCACCAGCAAGCGCGGTCACGGCCGGATCACTCGGCGCGACATCGAGCAAGCGCGCCCGTGTGGCGACATCGAGGGCGGTGGGGCGCTGTTCGGGGTCGCGCGCGGTCATGTCGGTTATCAGCGAACGCCAGGCGGGACCGAGAGAGGCGGGGATCTCGGGCTGGATCGACAGTCGGGCGGCGATGGCCTCGACCGGGGTCTGCTGCGCGAACGCGCGGCGACCGGTCAACGCCTCGATCAGAACGAGGCCGAGCGAGTAGATGTCGGACGCCGTCGTGGGCGGGGCACCCCGTACCTGCTCGGGCGCCAGATACGCCGCCGTGCCGATCGCGGTGCCCGGCGCGGTGAGACGGGTGGTGTCGACGAGGTAGGCGATGCCGAAGTCGGCGAGCGTGGGGCGGAGGGTGCTCTGCGGCGTCAGCGCCGGGCGCAGCAGGATGTTGGACGGTTTGACGTCGCGATGGATGATTCCTGCACCATGCACGACGTGCAGCGCCTCGCCGAGCTCTCGCGCAAGCGAGGTGGCATCCTCATCGCTGATTGCCCCACCGAGAAGGCGCGAGTCGAGCGTTCCCCCGTCGATGTACTCCATCACGAGGAACGCATCTCCACGCTCGGGCAGGTGCGCATCGAAGAGCGTGACCAGCGCGTGGTGGCTCAAAGACGCCAGCAGCCGCGTTTCGGACACCTGCCGCGCCTCGTCCCCGCGGCCCGCCGTGCCGGGCGTGAACAACTTGATGGCGACCGTACGGCCGAGCGCTTGATCGGTGGCGCGAAAAACGGATGCCATGCCGCCTGAGCCGACGAACTCGTCGACCCGGTATCTGTCCGCGAGCACGTCACCGGCCTGCAGGGTGTTCCCCCGCAGGCCGGCACGTGCGCGTGGAGCATCCGCCCCGCCGCGACGGCCGTCACTGGCCCGTCGCGGGTCGGATGCGATATCCCCCGTCATACCCGCGTTCAGCTGCGGCGCGAGCGACGACCCGAGAAGGCGCCCCAGAGCAGCAGGACGATGATCGAGCCGATGAGCGCGCCGATAATGCCGGCCGGCTGGAAGAATCCGTCCTGCGCATCGGCGCCGAACAGCAAGAACCCGAGGAATCCACCGACGAACGAGCCGACGATGCCGAGCAGGATGGTCATACCGATGCCCATGCTCTGCTTGCCGGGCACGATCAGGCGCGCGAGCGCGCCCGCGATCAGTCCGATGACGATGATGCTGATGATGAGTCCGAGCATGTGTGTTCTGCCTCTCGTGCAGTGAAATGAGCAACTTAGATCATGCACCGCCTGGACGCCGCGCGGAAGGGGCTTGCTTTTTCAGCCGAGGCTTGGCGTTTGCTGATCCTGGTATCACGGGCCGCGACGTCGGCGGGTCACCGTAGCGTTCTCGGGTGCCATCCGTCGTCCCGCTCGCTGACCCGTGTGCGCTCTGCGGGGCGGCGGAGGGTGAGCGCCGGGGCGGATGGCTGAGGTGTGCGCTCTGCCATTGGCGGGTCGGCGACGCCATCGACCCCGACCTGGAGCGGCCTCGGGTGGAGGTCGTCTACTACCTGCGGTATGCCGACCGCATCAAGATCGGCACGTCGGCCAGGCCCCGGCAGCGGCTCTCGGCGATCTGGCACGACGAGTTGCTGGCGTTCGAACTCGGTGGTCGGGCGCTCGAGCAGCAGCGTCATCGAGAGTTTGCGGGGATCCGTGAGGGCGGCGAGTGGTTCCACGCGGGCCCGGAGCTGGTGTCGCACATCGCGGCACTCGAGTGCCCGGACCCGTGGCTGTCGTACGCCCGATGGGTGAGCGAAGCGCTCCGGCGGATCACCTGAGTCGATCACCGTCGTGCGAAGGTTGGGAGGACCGTCGTTGCCTGGATGCGACATCGGGCGGCAGTAGACGACGCGACCGACAGGATGAGCGGATGCCTCAGGCACCACGGAGAGACACCGGACCCAGCGCGTGGCGCGGGTGGTGGGCGACCCTGTCCGAAGCGATCGATTCGCGGCTCTGGCCCGTCCCCGTCGCGACGGTCGTGGTCGCGGTGGTCATCGGCATCCTGCTCCCCCGTCTCGACCTGATCGTCGACCCGGAACTGCCGAACGCGGTCGATTCCGTCGTGTTCAACGGCGGCGCCGAGACCGCACGCACCGTGCTCTCATCCATCGCCGGTTCGCTGATCACCGCGACCTCATTGACGTTCTCGCTCACCGTCGTCGCACTGCAGCTGGCCAGCCGTCAGGCCTCACCCCGTGTCCTGCGCCTGTTCGCGCGCGACCGCCAAGTGCACTGGACGCTCGCGGCATTCCTCGGAACATTCGCCTACTCCCTCACTGTGCTGAGGTCGGTGCGGTCGGAAGACGACGACATCGCCGAGTTCGTGCCGCGCCTGTCCGTCACGCTCGGCTTCGTTCTCACACTCGCGAGCGTGATCATGCTCGTCTTCTTCCTCGCGCATCTCGCGGCGCAGCTGCGGGTCGAGACGATGCTGAAAGAGATCCATGCCGAGACGGATGCCACCATCGATCTGATCCATGCGCGAAACGCCGATACGCCCGGCTATGCCGGCGAGATCACGCCCACCGCGGAGCACGAGGCGGCGGCGGTCGCGGATTCGAGCGGGTTCATCACCCGCCACGACCACGATCTGCTCGTCCGATACGCCGCCGAACACCGGATCGTGATCCAGGAGCTCCATCGGGTCGGAGAGAACGTCGTGACGGGAACGCCACTGGCACGGTGGTGGCCGTCTGGGGACGATCGCACTGATCGAGAGGACACCGATCGAGAAGACGTCGTGCGCACGATCCGGAGGGCCTATCCCATCGGATACGAACGAACCTCGGCGCAAGACGTCGACTTCGGTGTGCAGCAGATCCTCGATATCTCCCTGCGAGCACTGTCACCCGGTGTGAACGATCCGACCACCGCCGTGCACGGCCTCGGCCATCTCAGCGCGATCACCGCACGCCTCGTCGCGATGTCACGCCTGCCCGCGGGACTTGCGGGACCCGACGGTCAGCTCTGCGTCATCACCATGCCCCGACGCCAGGCGGACGATGTGGATGCCTCGCTGACCCCTCTTCGCCACTACGGTGCCGAGCACCCCGCCGTCGTCACGCGTTTTGTCCAGGCCGTTTCCGAGCTTTCGCTCGTGTGCGCCAGCTCTGAGGTCGACGCCGCGCTCGTCGCCCAGCTGGATGCGCTGGACGAGCAGATCCGCGGGACCACCGCGGACCCGGCAAGTAACTCGGCGATGCTCACGCTGATCGCCGAAGAACGAACACGTCTGGCTATCACCGGGTCATCGACGAGCTGAGCGATATATCCCGCGTGACCACCCGATCCACCCGAAAGCGGTGGCAGGGTAGATGCCATGTTCACGCAGCAGAGCGCCCGGTCGCGTCACGAACCGGTGTACTCCCTCGCTGTCGGGTTCGGTCGAATGCTGTTCGGCGGGGTCCTGCGACTCAAGCCGGTGGTCAGCGGAATAGACCGGATTCCGACATCCGGCTCCGGTGTTCTTGCGATCACGCACTTCGGATACGCCGACTTCGCGCTCGTCGAGTGGGTCACGTGGCTGCACAATCGGCGTCACGTGCGCTTTCTCGCAATGAAAGGCGCCTTCGACAAACCCATCGTCGGCTGGCTGCTGCGAGCTATGCGCCACATCTCGGTAGACAAGGCCGCGGGGAGCGCCGCGTACGAACTCGCCGTCGATGCCCTCCGCCGGGGCGAACTGTTGGGGGTCTTTCCCGAGGCCGGCGTCAGCGCGTCCTTCACGGTCCGCGAACTCAAGACCGGTTCGGCCCGGATGGCGGCCGAGGCAGGCGCGCCGATCATCCCCATCGTCGTGTGGGGCGGGCAGCTCCTGCGCACCAAGAACCACCGCCCGCGGCTGCGCGAGGCGTTCAAGGCGCCCCTGCGTATCGCCGTCGGCGAGCCGCTCACGGTGACGACGAGCGATGATCCCGTAGCCATGACGGAAGAACTGCGCGAGCGGATGCAGGCTCTCCTCGATGAGGCACAGGCGTCCTATCCCCTCTCGGGTTCGGGGCAGTGGTGGCAGCCGAAGCACCTCGGCGGCAGTGCCCCGACCCCCGAAGAGGCGGCGGTCGCCGAGGCCGAGCGCCAGCAGCGGAAAGCCGCGGCGCGCAACCGTTAGGGCGGGCGCACTCCCGCTCACTCGGGCGGGATACCGCCGGGCCCGCACGTACGATCGAAGGATGACCGACACTCCCCTCGTCCTGGTCGCCAATGCGGGCGACGGATCGATCAGCGTCTTCCAACTGGTGGACCGCACGCTCGAACGCCTCGCCGTCACGGACGGGCTCACCGGATGCTCGACGTTCGCCGTCGACTCGGCGCGCGGCTTGGTTTACGCCGGCGTCAAGGGCAGCGAACCGGGTGAACCCTCCGGCATCCTGACACTCGAACTCGACCGCAGCACCGGGCGCCTCACCCCGCGGGGCCGGCTCGACCTGCCCGATGGCGGGATGAATTATCTCGCGCTCGGTCGCGACGGAACCCTGCTGCTCGGTGCCGCCTACAGCGGCGGCTACGGCATCAGCTGCCCCATCGACGACGGGGTGGTCGGTGAGCCGGTCAGCACGATCGCGTTCCCGAATCTGCACTCGGTGCAGCCCAGCACCGACGGTCGATTCGCCTACTTCGTCTCACTCGGAGCGGACCTCGTCGCGCAGTACGCCGTCGACGACGAACTGCGCCTGGAGCCGCTCGAACCCGAGACGGTCGCGGCACCCGAGGGAAGCGGCCCACGTCACCTCGTGCTGAACACGGCTCAGGATGCGGTGTATGTGATCACCGAGTTCTCGGGCGAGGTCCTGCACTTCTCCCGCGACACCACGACCGGCGAGCTGGCGTTCAGCGGTGCGACGACGGTGGTTGACCCGGCACGGGGGCTCGGGCACAGTGTCTTCGGCGCCGACCCGCGCGAGAATCACTTCATCTGGGGCGCCGACGTGCACTGGGGCCGCGATGAGGCGACGCTCTGGACATCCGAGCGCACGGAGAGCACGCTTGCGGCTGCTCCCGTGGGCCCGGACGGCAGAGTTTCTGCGCCCAGGATCTTCCACGAGACCGAGCCGCAGCCGCGCGGTTTCGCGCTCAGCCCGAACGGATCGCTGCTCGTCGCAGCCGGGGAACGCTCGACCACCGTCTCGCTCTACGCGGTGGACGGCGACCGCCTCGAACTTCTGCAGCAGGCCGAGACCGGCGGCGGCGCGAACTGGGTCAGATTCGCCTGACCGCCGGACCCCGCGCGTTCCCGTACGGGAACGTCGCGGTTCTCGCAATCCCCTGCCCCTGCGGGCGCCGGCACGCCAGACTCGGCGCATGGTCTTCATCGGATACCACGCGTCCCACGAACAAGTTCCGCCGAATCGGCTCTTCGAGGCCGTCGTCCGTGCCGAGGCGGCCGGTTTCGACGGGGCGATGTGCTCCGACCACCTGGCGCCCTGGAGCCTCGATCAGGGCGAGTCGGGCTATGCCTGGAGTTGGCTCGGGGCCGCGCTCGCCTCGACATCTTTCTCGCTCGGAGTGGTCACGGCGCCCGGTCAGCGATATCACCCCGTCATCGCGGCCCAGGCGATCGGGACGCTCGAGCAGATGTTCCCCGGGCGATTCTGGGCGGCGCTCGGCAGCGGCGAGGCCGTCAACGAGCACGTCACGGGCGACCCGTGGCCGCCCAAGGATCGACGCAATGCCCGACTCCAGGCATCCGTCGAGGTCATTCGCGACCTGCTCGCCGGCCGAGAAGTCACCCGCGATGACGAGGTGACGGTGCACCGGGCACGCGTGTGGAGCCGGCCCGAGACCCCGCCGCCCCTGCTCGGCGCCGCGGTCACCGCCGAGACCGCGGGGTGGCTTGCATCGTGGGCCGACGGACTCGCCACCGTGGCTCAGCCGCGTGAGGTGCTCGCCGGCGTCTTGGACGCTTACGGGAGCGCCGGCGGGCGCGGGCCGCGGGTTCTTCAGGTCCATGTGTCGCTCGAGGACTCGGATGAGGAGGCACTCGCGGTGCTCCGGCAGCAGTGGCGCCACGCGACAATCGAGGGTTCGCTGTGGGATGTCGAACAGCCCGCGGACTTCGATGCGATGGCCGGCGACCCGACAGACGAGGAACTGCGTCGGGGCGCGCTCGTCTCGACAGATGCCGGAGCGCTCGCCGCTCAGATCGCCGAACTCGTCGCGCTCGGATTCGATCGCGTCTACCTGCACGGAGTCGGCACAGACCAGACATCCTTTCTCGACCGCGCCGAACGCACGCTGCTGCCGGCTCTGAGGAGCGCCCTGTGAACATCACCGACACCAGCGACCTGTGGTGGAAATCCGCCGTCGTGTACTGCCTCGACATCGAGACATATATGGACGACAACAACGACGGCGTCGGAGACTTCGCGGGCCTCGCGCGTCGTATCGACTACCTCGCCGATCTCGGGATCACCTGCCTGTGGCTCATGCCGTTCTATCCGAGCCCCGACCGCGATGACGGATACGACATCAGCGACTTCTACGGCATCGACCCCCGCCTCGGCAACCACGGGGACTTCGTCGAGGTCATCCGCACGGCCAAGGACCGAGGTATCCGTGTCATCGTCGACCTCGTCGTCAACCACACGTCCGACAAGCACCCGTGGTTCGTGTCGGCCAAGCGCAGCCGCGACTCGTTCTACCGGGACTTCTACGTCTGGCGCGACGAACCGCCCGCCAACGAGCAGCCGACCGTCTTCCCGGGCGAAGAGGCGAGCGTCTGGGAACACGATCCGCGAACGGATCAGTACTTCCAGCACGTCTTCTACAAGCACCAGCCCGACCTGAACATCGCGAACCCGCGCGTCCGCGACGAGATCGTCAAAACGGTCGGATTCTGGCTCGCGCTCGGCGTCTCGGGGTTCCGTATCGACGCCGTGCCGTTCTTGATCGAGCCGCCCGACGGCGTCGACCTCGGCGATCCGCACGACTTCCTTCGCGATCTCAAGCGGTTTCTGCAGCGGCGTTCAAGCGACGCCGCCCTTCTCGGTGAGGTCAATCTGCCGTTCGCCGAACAGTTGGACTTCTTTGGCGGCGAGCGCGGTGGCGAACTCGACCTGCAGTTCGACTTCATGTCGATGCAGGCGCTGTACCTCTCGCTCGCGCGCAGCGATCCATCGGCTCTTCGAGAGTCCCTCGCGGCGCGCCCCGCTGTGCCGGACGGTGCGGCCTGGGCGAACTTTGTGCGCAACCACGACGAACTGACGCTCGACAAACTGTCCGACGCCGAACGCGAAGAGGTCTTCGAGGCGTTCGCGCCCGAGGAGTACCAGCGCGTCTACGGGCGCGGCATCACGCGTCGCCTCCCACCCATGCTCGACGGCGATCCCCGCCGCATCCGGATGGTCTACAGCCTGCTGTTCTCGCTACCGGGCACGCCCGTGCTGTTCTACGGCGAAGAGATCGGCATGGGCGAGAACTCCGACGTGCCGGGGCGCGGCGCGGTGCGTACTCCCATGCAGTGGACGGACGGGAAGAACGGTGGGTTCTCGCAGACGTCCCCTGGGCGCCTCGTCGCCCCGATGCCCGGGGATGGCTACTCCCCCGAGCACGTGAATGTGCTGAAACAGCGGAACGACCCGGACTCGCTGCTGCAATTCATCCGTCACCTCATCCGCCGTTACCGTGTCTCGCCCGAGATCGGCTGGGGCGAGCTGGAATTGTTCGAAACCAGCGCGGACGGCGTGCTCGCGCACGGTGTTCTGTCGCCACTCGGACGGATGATCGCCCTCCACAACTTCACGGCCGTGCCGGTGCGCACGCGGGTGGAGATCGGTGCGGTCGAGGAGGGCACGATGCTTCTCGATCTGCACGGCCCCGAACGCATGGCCCTGGACGTGAGCGGTCGTGTGGAGTTGGAGCTGGCGCCCTACGGCTTCCGCTGGCTGCGGGTCTCGCCACCCGGCGACACGCGAATCGGCTGATTTCTTCGGGCTGGGGTTTACGCGTTGCGGTCACCGGATGATGTGGTCGCGATGGCGGTGCTTCAGCTACACCGGCTCGGTGGCGCGGATCAGACCACAGATCAGGCACGTCCAAGCGACCAGGAATCGCTCGTCGTCGAGGATTTCGAAGGTAAGCGCATCGCCGCATGTCGGGCAGACTCTCGGATCCAGCCCCGGCAGTGTCATCATGCCAGGCTACGGAAACCTCGATATTTGTGGAGCCACCTAAGGGAATCGAACCCTAGCTTGCGGCCTTTCGGCGCCCGCTCTCGATCAGAAACCACGGATTCATGCGGTTCTTGAGTCGGGTTCGATCACCGTGTTCGAGTCGATTGCGGGTGGCTCGTGGGCACGCGGTGGGCACGTCCGTCACCGATGTCCTGAGACATAACAGTCCTGAGACATAACAGCTGCCCCCACGGGCTCACTAGGAGGCTTGGCGGACCGCCCTAGCCGAGCAGCTCCACCCCGAAGCCTGCGACGACGGTCCGTACTTCGGAGAGGTACCGCAGCGCCTGCTCCGTGAGCGGGATGGCGGAGTGGCCGATCCATCCGATCTCGATGCGTTCGTCGACGTCGAGCGGCACGGCGACGATCTCCGGGTCGAGGTCATCGCTGATGATGCCCGTCGAGATCGTATAGCCGTCGAGCCCGATCATGAGGTTGAAGATCGTCGCCCGGTCCGAGACCCGAATCTCTTGCTTGCTCGACAGGGTCGAGAGGATTTCTTCGGCGAAATAGAACGAGTTGTTCGCGCCCTGATCGAACGTGAGCCGCGGCAGATCCGCGAGATCGGCAAGCGTGACGCTCTTCCGAGAAGCGAGGGAGTTCCTCCGCGAGATGAAGATGTGGGGCTCGGCAAGAAACAGCGGATGGAACGCCAGCCCCGAATCCCGCAGCAGCTTGTCGATGACGTTCCGATTGAAGTCGTTGCGATACAGGATGCCCAACTCGCTGCGGAGCGTTCGAACGTCCTCGATGATGTCCCAGGTGCGGGTCTCGCGCAGCGAGAACTCGTACTCCGCCGCTCCACTGGCCTTGACCATTCGTACGAACGCGTCAACGGCGAACGAGTAGTGCTGCGCCGACACACCGAGCAGGCGCCGCGACGGCGGCCGGCCGAGGTAGCGCTGCTCGAGCAGCCCGACCTGCTCGACGACCTGCCGGGCATACCCGAGAAACTCCGCACCATCGGCGGTGAGCGTCACCCCGCGGGCGGAGCGGAGCAGCAGGGCACGACCCACCCGCGTCTCGAGCTCTTTCATCGCCGCCGACATGGTGGGCTGAGACACATAGCGCAGGTCAGCGGCCGCGCTGATCGACCCCTCCGCCGCGACCTCGATGAAGTAGGTCAGCTGCTGCAGCGTTATTCCGCTCGAATCACGTGCCATAGGGAAAGCCTATAACGATGCATAGTTGCGGCGAGTTTCTCGATATGCGCAACCCGACTGCACGATGGATGCACCGACTTCCGCGCGGCCGAAACCCGGCCGATCAGCCAGACGATTGGCCACACATGGCGAACGACATCACGTTCAGCATCACGACCAGCCGCTTCGACGAGAACTACGCGCCGTCCCAGACATCCCGCATCACCACGAACTTCGCCAACCTGGCCCGGGGCGCGAACCGGCAACAGAACCTCCGCAACGCCCTGGCGATGATCGACCAGCGATTCAACGACCTCACACACGGGGACAACCCGAACGCAGACCGCTACACGCTCGAGCTCGAGATCGTCTCGGTGGCCTTGCAGTTCGCCGATGACAGCGAAGACCGGGAGTTTCCGCTGCTCGAGATCCTCGACGTCCAGATCGTCGATCGACGGACGGGTGAGCGCCACCCCGGGATCGTCGGCAACAACTTCTCGTCCTACCTGCGCGACTACGACTTCAGGGTGCTGCTCCCGGCGGTCAACGAAGGCGCAACCGGCCTCATCGTGCCGGACGACTTCGGCGAACTGCACGGCAAGCTGTTCCAGCGGTTCCTCGAGTCCGACGTCTACCAGGAACGCTTCCCCTCGCCGCCCGTGATCTGCATCAGCGTCTCAACGACAAAGACGTATCGCCGCACCGAGATCCAGCATCCGGTGCTCGGTGTCGAGTACAGCCAAGACGCGTTCTCGTTGACCGACGAATACTTCGCGAAGATGGGGCTGCAGGTCCGGTACTTCATGCCGCCCGGTGCCGTGGCGCCCCTCGCGTTCTACTTCCGCGGCGAGCTGTTGAGCGACTACTCCGACCTGCAACTGGCCGGCACCATCAGCACCATGGAGACGTTCCAGAAGATCTATCGCCCAGAGATCTACAACGCGAACTCCGCCGCCGGGCGCATCTACCGACCGACCCTCGACCACCAGGACTATTCGCGGACGCCGATCGCCTACGACCGCGTCGAACGCAGCCAACTCGCGATCACACAGGGGAAGTATGCGGAAGAGCACTTCGTGAAGCCGCACCAGCACGCCCTGGAACAGTGGGTCGCCCTCTCGCCCGCACCCGTCTCATGAGCACCGGAAAGTCATCGATCATGCAGAAGCTCTTGCCCACCTCGATCGTGGGTAGCCTGCCGAAGCCGTCATGGCTCGCAGAACCCGAAACCCTCTGGTCTCCGTGGAAGCTGCAGGGCGAAGCGTTGGTCGAGGGCAAGCAGGACGCGCTGCGGATCGCGGTGCAGGAACAGCGCCGCAACGGCATCGACATCATCAGCGATGGCGAACAGACCCGACAGCACTTCGTCACGACCTTCATTGAGCACCTCGACGGGGTTGACTTCGAGAAGCGCGAGACCGTACGCATCCGCAATCGATACGACGCGAGCGTGCCGACCGTCGTCGGTGCCGTGAGCCGCGAAAAGCCCGTGTTTGTCGACGACGCAAAGTTCTTGCGTCAGCAGACCGATCAGCCGATCAAGTGGGCACTCCCGGGCCCGATGACGATGATCGACACCCTCTACAACGCCCACTACACGAGCCGCGAAAAGCTGGCATGGGAGTTCGCAACAATCCTCAACCAAGAAGCGAAAGACCTCGAGGCCGCGGGCGTCGACATCATCCAGTTCGATGAGCCGTCGTTCAACGTCTTCTTCGACGAAATGGAGGAGTGGGGAATCGCGGCGCTGGAGCGGGCCGCTGAAGGACTGCGCGCCGAGACCGTCGTGCACATCTGCTACGGCTACGGCATCAAGGCCAACACCGATTGGAAGGCGACCCTCGGGTCGGAATGGCGACAGTACGAGAGGTCGTTCCCGCTCTTGCGGCGCTCGAGTATCGACGTCATCTCGCTGGAATCCCAGAATTCCCGCGTCCCGCTGGACCTCATGGAGCTGATCCGTGGCAAGAAGGTCATGCTCGGCGCCATCGACGTGGCGAGCGAGACGATCGAGACCGCGGATGACGTCGCCGACACCCTCCGGAAGGCTCTCACGTTCGTCGACGCGGACAAGCTCATCCCGAGCACGAACTGCGGCATGGCGCCGCTATCTCGCGACGTGGCCCTGGGGAAGCTGAACGCGCTGACGGCGGGTGCGGACATCGTTCGCGCGGAGCTCGCGGGAAGCGGGATCTAGCTCGCGGCACTTCTGGAGGCGTCCGCCGACATCTCGCGTCATACGCGCGTCACGGTGCGTAATCGGCAGGCTTGTCGGTGAGCTCTCGGCCTAGCTTTGCCTCATGACCGACTTCTTTGATCGTGAGGCCGACCGCGCCTACACGCGCGTGTACAAGGCCGAAACCCCCGACATCCTCAAGGCATGGGTTGACTTTGACGGAGCCGTTTTCGCGGCTGAAGGGCGCGAGATCCCGCTGAAGTATCGCGAGCTGATCGCTCTCGCCGTGGGCATCACGACGCAGTGCGCGTATTGCATCGACGCTCATGCACAAAAGGCCGTTCATGCGGGTGCAACCCAGGGCGAGCTTGCCGAAGCGGCGTGGGTAGCAACCGCGATCCGCGCCGGTGGCGGGTTTGCGCATGGTCGCCTGGCCTTCAAGCTGGCGGAGGGCTCATCCGCCGCTCACAGCCACTGACAGAGCCCTTGCTAGAGGCTGGATCCCGGGTTCAGGATTCCGCGCGGGTCGAGCACCGCACGGATGCTCCGTTGGAGCGAAAGCACTTCGGGTCCGAGCTCTCGGGCCGCCCACGCGCGCTTGAGTCGACCGACGCCGTGCTCGGCGGTGATCGTGCCGCCGAGCTCCAGCGCCAACGCGAAGATTCGGTCGGCGGCGGCCTGCGCGAGCGAGGGAACAGGCGCCCCCGCCGGCGCGTGTTCGGTGACGATGATCGGATGCAGATTGCCGTCGCCGGCGTGCCCGAAGACGAAGATGCGCACCCCCTCCTCCGCCGCGATCATTCCGATCCTTCGCACCGCTTCCGCAAGGCGCGACCGCGGCACCGCAATGTCTTCGATCAGCGGTCGCCCGATCGCTTCGAGCGCGGGGAGTGCGCGTCGACGGGCGAAGAGCAAGCGATCGGCGTCGGCCTGATCGACAGCTATCTCGATCCGGGATGCGGCACCATCGAGTGCGGCGGTGACGACGTCGAGTTCTTCCTCTGCACCGAATCCGTCGGTCTGTGCGATCAGGAGCGCCCCGCCCCGTGAGCGCAGATCGGTTCCTTCCAATGCGTCGATAGCGGCCAGGGTAGCCCCGTCCATGATCTCGAGGACCGCGGGACGTGCCCCGGAGCGAGTAATCGCTGTGATGCCCCGGGCCGCGAGCTCGATGTTGTCGAAAAAGGCCGAAGCTGTCGCTGTCCGCGCGGGACGGGGAAGCAGCCGAAGCGTAGCCCCGACGACGACTCCCAGGGTGCCTTCCGACCCGGTGAACAATCCCACGAGGTCGTAGCCCGTGACGCCCTTGATCGTGTCGCGGCCCGTGTGGATCAGTGTGCCATCGGCCAGCACGACGTCGAGCGCCAGAACGTGATCGCGGGTCACTCCGTACTTCGCGCCACGCAGTCCGCCAGCGTTCGTGGCGACATTGCCGCCGATCGTGGAGATTCCGACGCTTCCGGGATCGGGCGCATACATGAGCCCGTGGGCGCCGGCCGCCGCATCGAGAT